>JBLIZX010000232.1:0-4621 GCA_048860285.1 Macromonas sp.
GGGCTGGACAAGAACGCCCGCTGCATCGACGCATGGAGTGCGCTGGGGTTTGGCTTTGTGGAAGTGGGCACCGTCACGCCCAAGGGCCAGCCCGGCAACCCCAAGCCACGCATGTTCCGCCTGCCCGAGGCCAACGCGCTCATCAATCGCTTGGGCTTCAACAACGAGGGGCTGGACGCATTTCTGGCCAACGTGCAACGCAGCAAGGTGCGCCAAAAGCCCAAGGCGGGCGATATGCTGCTGGGCCTCAACATCGGCAAAAACGCTGCTACCCCGATTGAGAACGCCACCGACGATTACCTGATCTGTCTGGCTGGGGTGTACCCGCACGCCGATTACGTGACAGTCAACATTTCCAGCCCCAACACCAAGAACCTGCGCGCGTTGCAAAGCGACGAGGCCTTGGACCAACTGCTGGGCGCATTGACCCGCAAGCGCACTGAACTGGCCGACCAGCACGGCCAACACAAGCCCATGTTCTTGAAGATTGCGCCTGACTTGGACGAACAGCAAATTGCCGTGATTGCCGATACGCTGGTGCGCCACGGCATGGATGGTGTGATTGCCACCAACACCACCCTGAGCCGCACCGCCGTGCAGGGACTGGAACACGCAGATGAGGCCGGTGGCCTCTCGGGTGCGCCAGTGCTGGAAGCCAGCAACGCCGTGATCCGCCAACTGCGCGCCCGCTTGGGCAAGGACTACCCCATCATTGGCGTGGGCGGCGTGATGAGCGGTGCCGATGCGATCAGCAAAATTGAAGCCGGTGCCGATGTGGTGCAACTCTACACCGGCATCATCTACCACGGGCCGGGGCTGGTGACGGATGTGGCGCAGGCGCTCAAGGCCCAGCGCCGCTGATGCACCCTATATAAAAAGATAACGCAGGGAGGAACAACAACATGCCATTGAGCTGGAACGAAATCAAACACCGCGCACTGGGCTTTAGCCGCACTTGGGCCGATGCCAGCCGCGAAGATGCCGAGGCCAAACCCTTCTGGATCGACTTTTTCCACTGCTTTGGCATCACCGACAAACGGGTAGCCACGTTTGAGCACGCGGTCAAGAAGCTGCCCGGTGCCCACGCCCGCACCGATGGTTTTGTGGACTTGTTCTGGCCCGGTATGTTGCTGGTGGAGCACAAGTCGCGCGGCAAAGACCTGGACGCGGCGATGGACCAGGCGATGGGCTATCTGGCGGGCATTGCCGAACGCGACCTGCCCCAACTGGTGGTGGTGTGCGACTTTGCACGCTTCAGGGTACGCACGCTGGCCACAGGGGATACCGCCGAATTCACCCTGCCCGAGCTGCACAAGGAAGTGAAACGCTTTGGCCTGCTGGCGGGCTACAAGGTGCAGCACATTGCGCCACAAAATGGGGTCAACATCCGCGCCGCCGAACGCATGGGCAAGCTGCACGACGCACTGGCCGCCAGCGGCTACGGTGGCCACGCGCTGGAAGTGCTGCTGGTGCGGCTGCTGTTTTGCCTGTTTGCCGACGACACCGGCATCTTTCAGCCCGCGCAGGCGTTCCGCGCTTTTGTGGAAGAACGCACCAGCGCCGATGGCAGCGATCTGGGGCCGCGCATTGCACAGTTTTTTCAGGTGCTCAACACGCCAGAAGCCCAACGCAGCACAGCGTTGGATGAGCAACTGGCGGCCTTTCCCTACATCAATGGCCGCTTGTTTGAGGAGCGGTTGCCGATGGCGGACTTTACCGCCGCCATGCGCGAGGCGCTGCTCGATGCCTGCGCGCTGGACTGGTCGGCCATCAGTCCGGCCATTTTCGGTAGCCTGTTTCAGAGCATCATGGACAAACACGCCCGCCGCAACCTGGGCGCGCACTACACCAGCGAGGAAAACATCCTCAAGCTTATCAAGCCGCTGTTTTTGGACGCACTGTGGGCCGAATTCCAACAGGCCCAAGCCCAGCCGCGCAAGTTGTTGCAATTCCACCAGAAACTGCGCGGCCTGACGTTTTTGGACCCGGCGTGCGGTTGTGGCAATTTTTTGGTGATTTGCTACCGCGAGCTGCGCCTGCTGGAGCTGGAAGTGCTGCGCGCCAGCCAGCAACACAGCCGCCAAGCGGGGCAACAGGCGCTGGACATCCACGCGCTGATTCAGCTCAACGTGGACCAGTTTTACGGCATCGAAATTGAGGAGTTTCCAGCCCAAATTGCGCAGGTGGCGCTGTGGCTGATGGATCACCAGATGAACCTGCGCGTGAGCGAGGAGTTTGGCCTGTACTTTGCCCGCATTCCGCTGCGAACCAGCGCCAACGTGGTGCATGGCAACGCGCTGCGGTTGGACTGGAACAGCGTGCTGCCCGCCCAGCGGTGTAGCTACGTGCTGGGAAATCCGCCTTTTTTGGGCAAAAAGGAACAGTCGCCCGCCCAAAAATCCGATTTTGATGCGGTGATGGGCCAAATTCAAGGCGCAGGGGTGCTGGACTTTGTGGCGGCTTGGTACGTCAAGGCGGCACACTACCTGCACACCGCGCGGCAAGCCCACACCAGCACAACCACCACCGCCGACACCAATGCCACACCCGTGCTGCGTTGCGCTTTCGTCTCGACCAACAGCATCACACAAGGCGAGCAAGTGGGCGTGTTGTGGAGCTGGATGCTGGCGCAAGGCGTACACATTCAGTTTGCACACCGCACCTTCAAGTGGAGCAACGAGGCCAAAGGCAAGGCCGCCGTGCATTGTGTGATTGTGGGCTTTGGCCTGCAAGATGTTCCTGGCAAGGTGATTTTTGAATATGAAAACACCAAGGGGGAGCCTCGCAGGGTCGAAGCTCAACAAATTTCCCCCTACCTGACCGATACCGCTCCTGTGCTGATTGGCAAGCGATCAAAACCAATCTGTCCAGTGCCAGAAATTGTGTTCGGCAGCAAAGCCGTTGATTTCGGTCATTTCATTCTGGATGAAGCAGACCTTGATGTATTTCTTGCACGCGAACCCAGCGCAAAGCTTTTCATTCGCGAATACATCGGCGGGGAGGAATTTCTCAACAACACCAAACGCTACTGTTTATGGCTGAAAGACATTGCACCCGCACAGCTCAGAGCTATGCCGGAAGTCCTCAAACGTGTAGAAGCTGTCAAGCAAGAGCGACTGAAAAGCGTCAAGATTCCAACACGCGAGCTGGCCAAGACTCCCGCCACATTCGGGGAAGATCGGCAACCATCAACACCATACTTGCTGATTCCGAAGGTCAGTTCAGAAAACCGTGCATATGTACCTCTCGGTTTTTTTGGGCCGGAAGTCATCATCAACCCATCGGTGCTGGTGGTTCCGGAAGCCGGATTGTTTGAGTTGGGGGTACTGCAATCGACCATGCACATGGCATGGATGCGTGCGACTTGTGGCCGACTAGAAAGCCGTTACCAATACTCGGCCCTCATCGTCTACAACAACTTCCCCTGGCCTACCCTGCCCGCCAACCCCGCGCCACGCACGCCCGAACACAAGGCCAGAACCGCCATCGAAACCGCCGCCCAGGCCGTGCTCGATGCCCGTGCCAAGTTCCAGCAAGCCACGCCGCCCGCCTCGCTGGCCGACCTGTACGACCCGCTCACCATGCCGCCCGATCTGCTCAAGGCGCACCAGAAACTCGATGCCGCCGTGGACACCGCCTACGCCCTGACGGCGGGCCTGCCCGCCAAAAAAACATGGCGCAACGATGCCGAGCGCGTGGCGTTCCTGTTCGAGCAATACCAGCGCCTGACCAGCCTGCTGCCCGCTGCCGCGCCAGCCAAAAAACCGCGCCGGGCACGGGCCAAGCCGCCGTCCAGCACAGCCGCGTAGTTCACGAGCTGAATTTTTGTGTATTTGTGTGTAAGATGGACACATGAAAAGCACAGACCTCATCAAGCAACTCAAGGCCGATGGCTGGTATCTGGTGCATGTGGTCGGTTCACACCACCAGTTCAAGCACCCCAGCAAGCCTGGCAAGGTCACGGTGCCGCACCCCAAAAAAGACTTGCTGATCGCCACTGTGCGCAGCATTCTTAAACAAGCTGGCCTCTGATGGCCGTTTCTTTCAGGAGCGCAACCATGCTGTATCCCGTTTATGTGCATGTGGGCAATGCCCAAGAAGCCCACGGCATCACCTTCCCGGACTTTCCGGGCTGTTTTTCGGCAGCGGACGAATGGGCCAACTTGCCCACAGCCATTCAGGAAGCGGTCGAAGCGCATTTCTATGGCGAGCCCGACGCGGTGCCCGCTCCCACCCCACTGGAACAATTGGTGAACAACCCCGACTATCAGGGTGGAGTCTGGCTGCTGGCCGATATTGACCTAAGTCGCATCGAAACACGGCCTGTACGACTCAACATCAGCTTGCCTGCTCAACTGGTGCAACAAATTGATGCGTGGGCCAACGCGCACCACATGACACGCTCCGGTTTTTTGGCCAAGGCAGCACAACAAGCCATGCACGCCTGAGTGCAACAGTCCAATTTTTTGATACGCTGGAGCCATGAACAACAAAACCCCCGAAACTTCCTCCGCCGCGACGGCTTCCGTCACGCCATTGCACCCAGAACTGGCTGCTGCGCCGGTCAAGACCAAGCGTGCCCGCACCACGGCCAGTGCCAAACCGCGCCAAGCCGCGCAGG
>JBLIZX010000233.1:0-2121 GCA_048860285.1 Macromonas sp.
TGTACGACACCGTCAAATTCACCCGCCGCCCGCGCCACAGCAGCGACCAGACCGTCGAAGTCTGGCTGGCCCCCACCCTGCACCACATTCCGGTGCGCTTGCGCATTGCCCAAAGCAACGGCGACGTGGTGGATCAACGGCTCAGCGGCGTGGTGACGGCTCCCGTAGCCCACCCTTGAATCCGCAACGCTTCAACCCCATTTGCCTTGACAACGGCCACCTGGCCCATCTGGCCGATTTTTCAAAGGTACACCCGCCATGCAGATGCTCTACGATTCCGACTCGTTTGCCGTAGTCCACGTGTTGGTGGACGAAACCGCCGGTGCCACCGATTTGGCCGATGCGCCCAACGACACACAAGCCACCCCCCACCTGATGCGCCACGGCTTTGAAATTGTGGACAAACGCTCAGGCAAAGGGCTGTACTTGGACGGCTCATGGGCCGAGATGTTCCAGTTGCAAATTCAGGCTTGGCAACGCAACACACCCACACGCGAAGAAGTAGAAACCCTGCTGGAGAGCTACGCCACGCTGGCGCAAACCCCCATCGTGGTGCAGTAACGCTTCACTCTTCCAGCAAACTGCGCAGCATCCAAGCGGTTTGTTCGTGCACCGTCAGGCGCTGCGTCAGCAAATCGGCCGTGGGCTGGTCGTCGGCCTTGCTCACCACCGGGAACAAACTGCGCGCGGTGCGCGCCACCGCCTCGTGACCGTGCGCCAAGATTCTCACCATCTCCAACGCCTTGGGCGGCCGCACAGGCGCATCGGGCAATGAGCTGAGCTCGCCGTACTGGGCATACGACCCCGGTGCCACATGGCCCAGCGCGCGAATGCGCTCGGCCACCGGATCGACCGCGTTCCACAACTCGGTGTACTGCACCATGAACATAGCGTGCAAGGTGTTGAACATCGGCCCCGTCACGTTCCAGTGGAAGTTGTGCGTGGTGAGGTACAGCGTGTAGGTGTCGGCCAGCAAACGGCTCAAGCCCTGCGCAATGGCGGCGCGGTCTTTGTCGCTGATACCGATGTCCATGCTGAAAGCGGCGACGGAAGATTTCTTGCCCATACAACACTCCTGGTGGTTGCAACGCGAGGGTTTCATCCTACACCGAAAAAACCGCGTCTTGTGCTGCGACAATGCCCGCACCATGAACGCCACTTACGTCCTCACCCTCTCTTGCCAAGATAAACCCGGCATCGTGCATGCCGTATCGGGCTTTTTGCTGGAACACGGCGGCAACATCGAAGAAGCCGCCCAGTACAACGACCGCGACACCGGCCTGTTCTTCATGCGGGTACAGTTTGTGTGCCAGCGTTGGGCACCCGAAGACTTGGAGCGTGAAGTGCAACTGTTTGCACGCAACCACAGCATGCAGGTGGGCCTACACCCACTGCACCAACCCATGCCCACGGTGATTTTTGTCAGCCAGCAAGGCCATTGCCTCAACGACTTGCTGTTCCGCTGGAAAAGCGGCCTGCTGCCACTGGACATCCGGGCCATCGTCAGCAACCACCGCGACTTCTACCAACTGGCGGCCAGCTACAACGTACCGTTTCACCACCTGCCCGTCACCGCCGCCACCAAAGCCCAAGTGGAAGCGCGCCAACTTGAGATCATCCAGCAAGAACAAGCCGAGCTGGTGGTGCTGGCACGCTACATGCAAATCCTCAGCGACGACCTGTGCCGCCAACTCGCGGGCAAGGCCATCAACATCCACCACAGCTTTTTGCCCAGTTTCAAAGGGGCCAAGCCCTACTACCAAGCCCACGACCGGGGCGTGAAACTGATTGGGGCCACCGCGCATTACGTTACCGCCGACTTGGACGAAGGCCCCATCATCGAACAGGACGTAGCACGCGTGGACCACAGCATGGACGTGGACGACCTGACGGCCATTGGCCGCGACACCGAAAGCCAAGTGCTGGCGCGCGCCGTCAAGTGGCACAGCGAACACCGCGTGCTGCTCAACGGCCACCGCACCGTGGTGTTTAAATAGGGCGCAGCGCCCCATCCCGCACTTACTCGACGGTCAAACGCTGGCTGCTGGCGCTGGCCTTCTTTTTGGGCAACGTCAACACCAGCACGCCATGGTCGTATTTGGCCTTGGCACTGGCTTGGTC
>JBLIZX010000234.1:0-3787 GCA_048860285.1 Macromonas sp.
ACACCCTGACCATCTGCAACGTGGCCACCAGTGCGATGGTGCGCGAGTGTGCGCTGGCCTACATCACCCGCGCTGGGGTGGAAATTGGCGTGGCCAGCACCAAGGCGTTTACCACGCAGTTGGCGGGGCTGTTCTTGCTGACGCTGGCGCTGGCGCAAGCCAAGAACCGCTTGAGCGCCGACGACGAAGCCCGCCACCTCAAGGCCATGCGCCACCTGCCGGTGGCCCTGCAAGCGGTGCTGGCGTTGGAGCCCCAGCTCATCCATTGGGCCGAACAGTTTGCCCAGAAGGACAACGCTTTGTTCTTAGGCCGTGGCTTGCACTACCCAATTGCGCTGGAAGGTGCGCTCAAGCTCAAGGAAATCAGCTACATCCACGCCGAAGCCTACCCCGCGGGCGAGCTCAAGCACGGCCCGCTGGCCCTGGTGACAAGCGCAATGCCGGTGGTGGTGGTGGCCCCCAACGATGCGTTGCTGGAAAAGCTCAAGAGCAACATGCAGGAAGTGCGGGCACGCGGTGGCGTGCTGTACGCGCTGGCCGATGCCGACAGCCACATCAGCGCCAGCGAAGGTGTACACGTCATCCGCATGCCGGAGCATTACGGTACCCTTAGCCCCATCCTGCACGTGGTGCCGTTGCAGTTGTTGGCCTACCACACCGCGCTGGCCAAAGGCACCGATGTGGACAAGCCGCGCAACTTGGCCAAAAGCGTGACGGTGGAGTGAGCCCTGTGCCGCGCGTTAGGCAAAACAGGCCTGGTCGCGGCCTTGGCGTTTGGCTTGGTACAAGGCCTCATCGGCGCGCTTGAGGGCTTGTTGCAAGCTGTCTTGCTCCCCCACTTGGAGCACGCTGGCCCCGATGCTGACGGTGAAGTGGATTTCGTGGTCTTCGTACTGCACCGTGCATTGCCGGATAGCGTGCAGTAGCCGTTGCGCCACCGTTTGCGCACCTTCGGCGCTGGTTTCGGGCAGCGCAATCGCAAATTCTTCGCCGCCCATGCGGCCCAACACGTCGGCTTCGCGCAAGTTGGCTTGCAAGGTGTGGGCCAGCACGCGCAAGATGGCATCTCCTCCGGGGTGGCCGTAGGTGTCGTTAAGGCGCTTGAAGTGGTCGGCATCGATGTTGACCACGGCGACGGGGTGTTGGTAGCGCCGCGCTTGCGCAAGCACGGGCTTGAGGTGTTCCATCCAGCCACGCCGGTTCAGCACTTGGGTCAATTCGTCGATGTGGGCCATGCGCTGCATGGCCGCCTCAGCCAGTTTGCGTTCGCTGATGTCGCGGATGATGGCCACGCGCAGTGGCTGGTTGGCATCTTCCAAGCTGCCCAGCGACACCTCTATGGGGAATACGCGACCTCCACGCGCTTGCCCCCAGCTTTCTTGGTAACCGTGCAGCAGCGGCAGTATGCCCCGGTGTGGGGCGTGTGGTGGTGGTGCCAGCAGTTCTTGCAACGGGTGGCCGTGGATGTCGGCACCGCGCCAGCCAAACAGCCGTTCTGCCGCTGGGTTGAATTCCTGCACGCTGTGTTGCGCGTCGATCACCACCACCGCGTCCATCGCGGTGTTGAGGAAAGCGCGTGCCCGTGCTTCGCTGCGCCGCAAGGCTTGGGTGCGTTGCGCCAGTTCGGCCTGTGCGGTTTTACGCTCTGAGATGTCGCGCATCAAGGTCAGCACAAACGTGCGTTGCCCCCATACCACCCGGCTGATGGACACTTCGGCGTGGTACTGGCTGCCATCGTGCCGTTGGTGGGTGGTTTCAAACACATGCCCTTCGGGCCCCACGGTGTGCAACCAGCCCAGCAGGGCCACCGGGCTGAGGTGGGCATCCCAGTCGGTGATGTGCAGTTGGCGCAGTTGTGCTGCGTCGTAGCCCAGCATGGTGGCGGCTTTGGGGTTGGCATCAAACACACTGCCATCGGGGTTCAAGATGACCACGCCATCGCGTTCGTGCTCAAACAGGGTGCGCCACAACGAGGCTTCGTCGACCAAGGCTTGCTGGGCTTGCTGTTGTTGTGTGCTTTCGTGGTGCAAGGTATCGAACAACCCGTCCACATGCCGGGCCAGTTGGGCGAGGTCGTCTTGGGCGGTGCTGTTCTGATCCAGCCGGTGGCTACGGTGCCCTTGTTGTGCTTGCGTGATCGCTGCATCGATACGGTGGAGGCGCTGGAGCGCATCGCGTGCGTTGCGCCACCACAGCAGCGCAATGCCCGACAGTGCCAAACCCATCAGCACACACAAGCTGCCCAGCAGCCACGCCACCAGACGCTGGTAGGGGGCCACCGGCACGCCAGCACCCACCAGGCCGATGCGTTGGCCGTCGCCATCGAACAGGGCGGCGTAGCCCATCAGGTAGGTGACGTGGTCGTGTGTTTGGTGCCCCAGCCAGAGTGAGCCTGGCGTGGTGGTGGTGGCCAGCACTTCAGGGGGCGCAACCACACTGGTGGGGTGGTGGGCACCTTGTGGTGACTGCTGGCTGGTGTTGATGCTCTGGTGATCCAAGTACAGCGTGCTCAGGCCTTCGGCGTTGTCCAGCAGTGTGCCAAATGGAAATACCACCTCGCGCATGTGTTCAATCAGGGCGGTGTTGTGGTTGAGCAGCACGCCGCCCATCAACACCACGTCGGGCAGGTGGATGGCCAGTGGAAAATGCGCCGCAGCGTTGATCAGCAAACCCGCGTTCCCTGCTGGTTGTATGCGTTGTGCAAACTGGGGCGAATACGCGTTGAGCTTGTGGAGTTCCACCCGCTCGTAAGCTGAGGCGCTGATACCCGCCCGTGCTTGACGCATTACGTACGAATTGGGTACCCGCTGCCCCGCTGCCACTCCAGTGCTGGAGCCCAGCACCCGGCCATCGGCGTGCAGGATCAGCAGATAGTCCAGCCCGCCACCCGATGCCACGGTTTTGAGGGCTTGGTTGAGTTCGCTGGAGGCAGATCCGGCCCGTACCAGCTGGTTGAGGCGTTCCGATTTCACCAGTTCGCTCACGCGCAGGCGGGTGTCGTTTTGTACCACATCCAAATAATTGCGGCTGTTGGCCACGTGGCTGCGCAGTTGGCTGTTCAGCAGTTGTTGCGCTCCATGTCCCCCCAACCACACCAACAACAGCACCAATGCGGGCAATCCCAGCACCAGCGGTGTCAGGCTCAACACCCGCCAGCGAAACGCGAGCGATGTGGCCCAGCGTGTGCGCACTTGATCTACCCTGTTCACAGCTGTTGGCCCAGCGCAAAGGGCTGTGGCAGTACGGTGGCCTGTGGGTTGTGGCGAACGCTGGTCACGGCAATGCCTCCCGATGGTGCTTGGACGAAATCAGTAGTGCGGGGGCAGTTCGTCGCGCAAATTGCGTGTGGTGCCGCCGCCACTGTTGTGGTGTGCCAATTGTTGGCGCAATTCCACCACTTCGCGCGTGAGTTGGTCGATTTGCTGTTGTTGCTGGTACACCAGCCGGTTGAGGTCGTCCAACAAATCTTCGGCGTAGCTGGCTTTTTCTTCCAGTCGGGTCAGGCGGGGTTCAAGGGTGGAGGCGCTCATAAGGCGCGATTTTGGCACGCACTGAACATGTCCAATGCCGTTTGGTGCACTTGGGTTCGCACCCCCATCAGACCCAACACGGAGTGGAACAGGTGGTCGTGCGAGAGGGGTTGCCCCGCTTGTTGCCGCAAGCAGGCCACTGGCAGGTGGCGTTGCTGCTGCCAAGCGGGCGACAGCCAGGTCAGCATGGGCACGTGGGTTTGTTCGCTGGGGGCCATGGCGTAGGGCATGCCGTGCAGGTACAGGCCGTTTTCGCC
>JBLIZX010000235.1:0-2041 GCA_048860285.1 Macromonas sp.
ACGGCGGTGTTGCAAAGGAAACCCATGTTCAAAAACGCCATCATTTACCGCATCGGTGCCGGCTGGTCGGCCACGGTAGAAGACATGGAGGACGCGCTGGCCCAAGCGCCCTTTATACCCTGTGGTGCCACACAGGAACAGTCCCAAGGCTGGGTGCCCCCACGCGGCGACAAACACACCGCACTGGTCGAACTGGTGGGCGGACAACGCATCCTGCGCTTCACACTGGAGAGCAAATCGGTGCCTGGTTCCGTGGTCAAGCGCCACCTGGAAGAGCGTGTGGCCAACATCGAAGCCACCACTGGGCGCAAACCGGGGCGCAAAGAAAGCCGTGATTTGCGCGACGACGTGGTACACGAACTCCTGCCCATGGCCTTTGCCAAGACCAGCAGTGTGCTGGTGTGGCTGGATCTGCAAGCGCAACTGCTGGTGCTTGACACCGCCAGCCAGAACAAAGCCGATGCCGTCACCACCGCCCTCACACAAGCCTGCCCCGGCCTGCACCTGAGCCTGCTCAACACCCAAGTGGCACCACAAGCGGCCATGACCCAGTGGCTCAGCGGCACCCCCGACGACTGGCCCGCCCATTTTGCACCGGGCCACGAGGTCGAACTCAAATCCACCGATGCCATGCAATCGGTGGTCAAGTTCACGCGCCACCACCTGGAAGACGAGGAAATGCGCCGCCACATCGCGCAGGGCAAACTCCCCACCAAACTGGCGCTGGATTGGGAAGGCCGTGTCGGCTTGGTACTGACCGAAGGGCTACAACTGCGCAAAATCACCTTCCTCGACGGCGTGATGGACGACCACACCAGCGGACAAGACCAAAGCGGTTTTGACACCGATCTGGCCATCGCCACCGGCGAACTTGGCCCCTTAATCACCGACCTGATCGCCGCGCTGGGCGGCGAACTGCTGGCGTGAGGCTGCTTCAGGCCACTGGCGTGTTGACGGGCAAGCGCCGCGCGATCTCGGCCACCAGCTGACGCGCCAGCACCAACTTGTTGGCGTGGGGCAACGCTTGTGTCCCATGCGCATCGACCAACAGCAGCGCATTGTCGTCTTGGCCAAACGTGGCCGGGCCAATGTTGCCCACCAGCAGCGGCACCTGCTTGCGCAGACGCTTGGCCTGCGCGTGGGCTTCCAGGTCGTGGCTCTCCGCCGCAAACCCGACGCAGAACAACTCGCCACGGCGCGCACGCTCGCTGGCTGCCACCCCGGCCAGAATGTCGGGGTTCTCCACAAACTGCAACGCGGGCGGTAGGCCGCTGCCGTCCTTCTTGATCTTGTGCTCGGCGCTGGTGGCGGGCCGCCAGTCGGCCACCGCCGCTGCGGCCACCAACACCGTGGCCTGGGCGATCTCGGCCTGCACCGCCGCCTGCATCTGCAACGCCGATTGCACGTTGATCCGCCGCACCCCACGCGGTGTGGGCAAATGCACCGGCCCGGCCACCAACGTAACCTCGGCCCCGGCCTCGCGTGCGGCACGCGCCACCGCAAAGCCCATCTTGCCCGACGAATGGTTGGTAATACCACGCACAGGGTCAATGGCCTCGAACGTCGGCCCCGCCGTCACCAGCACACGCTGGCCGCGCAGCACCTTGGGCTGGAAGTGCGCCACCAACTCGTCCACAATGTCCTCGGGCTCCAGCATACGCCCGTCGCCCGTTTCACCACACGCCTGCGCGCCTTGACCCACCGGCAGCACCACTGCGTCATCGGCACTCAATTGCGCCACGTTGCGCTGCGTGGCGGGGTGCGACCACATCTCGCGGTTCATGGCGGGAGCCAACAACAGCGGCACCCGCTCCAGTGGGCGCGCTAGGCACATCAGGGTGAGCAAATCGGCGGCGCGGCCTTGCACCAACTGCGCCATCAGATCGGCGCTGGCTGGGGCAATCAGGATCGCATCGGCCTCGCGCCCCAGATTGATGTGCGGCATGTTGTTGGGCTCGCGCGCATCCCACTGGCTCAGCACCACCGGGCGGTTGCTCAGCGCCTGCATCGTCACCGGGGTGATGAACTGAGCCGCTGCGTC
>JBLIZX010000236.1:0-15081 GCA_048860285.1 Macromonas sp.
GGGCAGTACACGATAGCGTCTTCGCCGGTGGCGGCAATCACTTGGAATTCTTCGCTCAAGTCGCCCCCGATGGCCCCGCTGTCGGCGGCCACGGCACGGTAACGCAAGCCAAAGCGGTCAAAAATGCGGCGGTAGGCTTGCGCCATCGTTTGGTAACTGAGTTGGGCGCTGTCGCGGTCGCGGTCAAAGCTGTACGCGTCCTTCATCACGAATTCGCGACCACGCATCAGACCAAAACGCGGACGGCGTTCGTCACGGAATTTGGTCTGGATTTGGTACAGGTTTTTGGGCAGTTGCTTGTAGCTGCGCAGCTCTTGGCGGGCAATGTCGGTCACCACTTCTTCAGAGGTGGGTTGCAACACAAAGTCGCGCTGGTGGCGGTCTTGAATGCGCAGCATTTCCGGCCCCATTTTGTCGAAGCGGCCGGTTTCTTGCCACAACTCGGCGGGTTGCACCACCGGCATGGTCAGCTCCACGGCACCGGCGCGGTTCATCTCCTCGCGCACGATTTTTTCCACTTTTTGGATCACGCGCAGCCCCATGGGCATGTAGGTGTAGATACCAGCGCCGAGCTTCTTGATCATGCCCGCACGGGTCATGAGCTGGTGGCTGACCACCTCGGCATCGGCGGGCGCTTCTTTGAGGGTGGAAATGAGAAATTGGGAGGCTTTCATGGGGGAATCGGGCGTGAAGACGCTGCGATCATGGCCTGCGGCGCGGAGCCTGCCGTGCGACTCGGGGTTTACCCCTTGCGGTGGTTCGCAAGCCAGGGCCGACAAGGCATAATCGAGACAGTTTACAAATTTGGGGTTGATTATGCTTGACAGAGATGGCTTCAGGCCCAATGTCGGCATCATTCTGCTCAACCAGAAGAATCAGGTGTTTTGGGGCAAGCGCATTCGCACCCACTCGTGGCAGTTTCCGCAAGGTGGTATCGACCGGGGCGAAACCCCCGAGCAGGCCATGTACCGCGAACTGTACGAGGAGTTGGGGTTGCAGCCACAGCATGTCAGTTTGGTGGCCCGCACGCGGGACTGGTTGCGCTACGAGGTGCCGGACCATTACGTCCGCCGCGACGTGCGGGGGTTTTACCGTGGTCAAAAACAAATCTGGTACCTGCTGCGCCTGGATGGCGGTGATTGGAACCTGAACCTGCGCGCCACCGAGCATCCAGAATTTGACGCATGGCGCTGGAACGATTACTGGGTGCCACTGGACATGGTGGTGGAATTCAAGCGTGAAGTGTATGAACGCGCTCTGCGCGAACTGGCGCGCTACCTACCACGCGGAGGCAACCGCTACCTGCGGGGCTACACCCGCAACCGCACGTACTACAACGACACTTTGTACCACCAACGCCACACCCTGCCCGCACATATGGAACTGCCACCGGGGGCCAGCTTTGACCCCGACCCACAACGCAGCTACGACACGGTGGGCAACAGTCCCGACGCGGCCATCACCCCTTGAACGGGGCCACTGTTGACAACACCAAGTTGTCGCGGTGGATCATTTCGGGTTCGGCTGCGTAACCCAACAGGTGTTCAAAGTCGGCAGAGGTTTTTCGGCACAGCAGACGCGCCTCGGGGGCGGTGTAATTGGCCAAGCCTCGGCCAATTTCTTGGCCTTGGGCGTTGCGGATGTAAATCACATCGCCCCGCGAGAAATCGCCCTCCACCGCCGTCATGCCCACTGGCAGCAGGCTCTTGCCATCTTGCACGATGCGTTGGGCTGCCCCATCGTCCACCACCACCGCGCCACGCAGTTGCAGGTGATCCACCATCCACTGCTTGCGCGCCTGTTGTTTGGGGGTTTCGGCCAGCAGGCAAGTGCCTATGGCCTCCCCCGCCACCAAGCGCAACAACGCTTGCGGCTCACGGCCCCAAGCGATGACGGTGGACGCGCCAGAACCCGCAGCGCGCTTGGCAGCCAGGATTTTGGTGATCATGCCGCCCGTACCCACGCGCGAACCTGCGCCACCGGCCATGTCTTCCAACACCGGATCGCCCGCACGGGCCACATGCACAAACTGCGCCGCAGGGTCTTTGCGCGGATCGGCGGTGTAGAGGCCTTTTTGGTCGGTCAGGATGATGAGCACGTCGGCATCAACCAGATTGGCCACCAGCGCGCCCAGGGTATCGTTGTCGCCAAACTTGATTTCGTCGTTGACGACGGTGTCGTTCTCGTTGATGACGGGCACCACGTGGTGCGCCAGCAGCGTCAGCAAGGTGGAGCGCGCGTTGAGGTAGCGTTCGCGGTCGGCCAAATCCGCGTGCGTGAGCAGCACCTGCGCGCTGCCGATGCCTTGCTCGCGCAACTTGGTTTCGTACATCTGCACCAGCCCCATCTGGCCCACGGCGGCAGCGGCTTGCAGTTCGTTGATGACCTTGGGCCGCGTGGCCCAACCCAAGCGCTTCATGCCTTCGGCAATGGCACCGCTGCTGACCATGATGACCTCGCGCCCGTCCTTGACCAAGGCGCTGAGTTGCTCGCTCCACTGGCCGATGGCCTGTTCGTCCAGGCCCCGACCTTCGTTCGTCACCAAGCTGGAACCCACTTTGACCACAATACGCCGCGCCTGGCGCAACACGTCGGTGGGATCGGCTTGGGGCACGGCAGGAACGGACGGGGCAACAAAGGCTGAAGTCATGGCAACACAGGCGGGCAAAGAACGAAAGCAAGGAGGAGCGTGGCAAACGCGGCCCCAACGGGCCGCAGACAGCGCGCTCAGTCGTCGAGGTTGCGGAAACGCGGGTCGATAGGAGCCTCGGTAGGCACCGCTGCCTCTTGCGACGCTGCGCCTTTCTTGCTGGTGCGTTTGGCGGCAGGTGCACGGCGCTTGGTGGGCGTGGGCATAGCATCAACGGGGGACACACCCTCGGCCACCTCCGCTGCATGACCTGCCTTGGTCGGGTCAAAGCGCGGATCGACTTCGACGTGCGGGCGTTCGGCTTCGCGAGTATCCACAATGTGCTGGTAAATTTTCTGCACCAGCAACTCGCAGCCTTCGCGTGTCAGGGCTGAAATTTCGAACACCGGGCCTTTGTGGCGGAAGCGTTTGACGAAGTCTTTCACCCGCGCAGCACGCTCTTCAGCGGGCACCATGTCGAGCTTGTTGAGCACCAACCAGCGTGGTTTGGCGTGCAGTTCGGGGTCGTATTTTTTGAGTTCTTTGACGATGGCACGCGCTTGCAGCACCGGGTCCACAGCATCGTCGAAGGGGGCCATGTCGATGACGTGCAACAGCAAACGGGTGCGTTGCAGGTGGCGCAAAAATTGGTGCCCCAGCCCCGCGCCTTCAGAGGCCCCTTCGATCAGGCCCGGTACGTCGGCAACGACGAAGCTTTTTTCCGGCCCCACACGCACCACGCCCAAGTTGGGGTGCAGGGTGGTAAAGGGATAGTCGGCAATTTTGGGCCGCGCGTTGGACACCGCCGCAATGAACGTGGATTTGCCCGCGTTGGGCATGCCCAGCAAGCCCACATCGGCCAGTACTTTGAGCTCCAGCGCCAAGCTGAAGCGTTCACCCGCGTGACCCAGCGTTTTTTGGCGCGGTGCGCGGTTGATAGCACTTTTGAAGCGCAGGTTGCCGTAGCCACCCTCGCCGCCCTTGGCGATGAGGATCTGTTCGCCGGGTTGCAGCAGTTCGTGCATCACCTCGCCGGTGTCGGCGTTGCGGATGATGGTGCCGACCGGCATCTTGAGAACGATGTCGTCACCCTTGCAACCGAACATGTCAGAGCCTTTGCCGTGCTCGCCGCGTTGGGCTTCAAAACGTCGGTTGTAACGGTAGTCGATCAGGGTGTTGAGGTTGTCGTCGGCCAGCGCCCACACCGAGCCACCCCGGCCACCATCGCCGCCATCGGGGCCGCCGAATTCCTTGTATTTCTCGTGCCGGAAGGACGCACAGCCGTTGCCACCGTCCCCGGCGGCAATGTCGATATAAGCTTCGTCAACGAATTTCATGGCTGGTATTGTCCCTGAATCCAAAAAATACAAAAGGCCCGCGACGCGGGCCTTGCTGGCAAACAAGGCCACACATTTGCGGCCCGGTTTGAAAGTTCACGTGCGCCGGATTAAGCGGCGGTCACGTTCACCACTTGGCGGTTCAAGGAGCCCTTGAAGCCAAAGCTCACCACGCCGTCGGTGGTGGCAAAAATGGTGTGGTCTTTGCCCAGACCCACGCCCACGCCGGGGTGGAACTTGGTGCCGCGTTGACGCACGATGATGCCACCGGCGCTGATGGTTTGGCCGCCGAACACCTTCACGCCGAGCATTTTCGGCTTGGAGTCACGACCGTTGCGCGTTGAGCCGCCGCCTTTTTTCTGTGCCATGGTGCTTTAACTCCTTAGCCGTTGATCGAGCCGATTTGCAGCTCGGTGAAATTTTGACGATGGCCTTGGCGCTTTTGGTAGTGCTTGCGACGGCGCATCTTGAAGATGCGAACCTTGTCGCCACGACCGTGAGACACCACGGTGGCCGTGACCGTTGCGCCGGAGACCAAGGGGGTGCCGATCTTGAGTTCAGCGCCGTTGCCGACTGCCAGAACCTGGTCGATCACGATCTCTTGACCCACGTCCGCAGCAATCTGTTCTACTTTAAGTTTTTCGCCGACAGCAACACGGTATTGCTTGCCGCCGGTTTTTATGACCGCGTACATATGAACCTCAAACGTTTGGAAACGTACTTTGGCAAACGGATTTTTGCCAAACCGGAGATTGTAACCTTGCCCACGACCGCTGACAAGTGTTTGCAGTGTGCCGCTGCGCCGGGAGCCATCCTTTGAACGCGCCCGACAGCACCATCCAACAGCGCGGCTTGCTGGGCATTTTTGCCGCCACGTTTTGCACGCTGGTGGGCTACTTCATGCTCACGCCATGGCTGCTGTTGCGGCTCAAGGGACTGGAGGTATCGACCGCGCTGGCAGGGGTGTTTGCCGCCAGCAGTTGGATGGGCATTTTGCTGATCACGCCCTGGACATCGGCCATCACGCAACGGCTGGGGCGGCAACGCACGTTGTGGCTGTCGGCAGCGGTGCCCGTGCTGGCGGGGGTAGCGTTTGGCTTGAGCCACACCTTGGCGCTGTGGTTTGCATTGCAATTGCTGATGGGCATGGCCGCTGGCCTGCGCTGGGTGCTGGCCGAAGCGGTGGTGGCGGAGTTGACACCCATCGCACAACGCGGGCGCTATATTGGACTGTTCGAAACGATGGTAGGCAGCACATTTGTACTGGGGCCGTTGCTGTTGGCGTGGCTGGGGCCGCAAAGCCCCAACGCGCTGTGGGCTGCGGTAGCGTTGATGGGCATGGGATTGGGCCTGTGTGTGTGGATGCCAGCACTGCCCGGCGGCCAGGAACACCCAGACATCCATTTGGGGCTGCGTGGGGTGTGGCACGCTGTGCGCGCGCACCCGGTCATCATGCTGGCTGGGTTTGCCGGTGGTTTTTTTGAAAGTGGGCTGACCTCGCTGCTGCCGCTGTATGGGCTGGCGCTGGGGCTGGGGGCGGCCAGTGCGGCATTGCTGGTATCGGCCAGCGGGCTGGGCAGTGCGGTGCTGATGCTGCCCGCGGGGCTGTTGGCCGACCGTTTGAGCCACTTGCGCCCCGGTGGCTGGGGCCAGCAGGTGTGGGGTAGGTTTTGGGGCGATGCACGCCACACCCGGCTGCAACTGATGCGCGTGTGCGCAGGCACCACTCTGCTGGCCACGGTGCTGGTGCCGTGGGTGGCCAATACGGCATGGCTGGCCTGGCCAGTGGCGTTTGTGTGGGGTGGCGCAGGCGGCTGCCTGTACACGCTGGCCATGATCGACATTGGCGCACGCGAACGCGGCATTACCCTGGTCAACAGCACGGCGGTGCTGGTGATGGCTTACACGTTGGGCGGCGTGCTGGCCCCCTCGCTGGGCGCGACAGCGCTGCAATGGGCACCGCTGGTGGGTTTTCCGGCACTGTTGGTGACGGTGGCTGCGCTGGGGCTGGTGATGTTGCTGCGGGCGCGGGTGGATGCAGATGCGCGTGTGTGAGCGGATTACACTCTAACCAGACAACCATGTTGATGGCGGCCTTACAAGCCACACGCACAATTACACAGCTGGATGCACACAATGGAGCAAATGATGGAGTTTGGTGTCGGTCGACAAGGCGTGGGCAAGCACGTTGAGAGCTTTCTGCAAGAGGCCATTACGAAACCCAAAGACCAGCTCATCATCTACTGGGTAACGTTTACCGTAGATTTTGCACGCGGAGGACGGTTGGTTGAAGACGCGATTTTTGGGCTTTTTGGCCAACTGAAAAAAGACGGTGCGCTGAAAAACAGGCCTACCGTGCGCGTCATTTGCCGTCACCCAGAATCCAACAAATTCGGCAGCGTCATCAGCAGCTCCACCCTCGAAAAGCTGCACAGTCTCGGGGTAGAGGTCAAAGGACTGCGAGATCAAACCAATGCGCTCGCTGATCAGTCCGACATCGAGAACGATTACGGCAAGCTCCACGCCAAGTTCGTTGTTTCTGCGCTGGATCACCAACCCGACCAGCTGGACACCGAAGATTTTCAGCCCGATGCGTTGTTGTTTGGCTCCTTCAATTTGTCAGTCAACTCGCTGAGAGAGTCTTGCGAGTCTTTCGCGAAAACCAAAGAGCACAGGGTGGTAAAAGATGCGTTCGTGCAAGCCAAACAGATGTGGAACAGCGCCATCCCGCTGACCGCTCAGGACTGCCAAGAGTTTGTGGGGCTTCCGATTGTGCCGGTGCATGGCACCCGAGAAATTCTGAGCCAGCCACAAACGTGGGACTACCCCGAGCCTTTTGGCCCAGTGCTGAAGTTACTCGATCAGAAGTTGCAAAACCACCCCGAGCAGGGTCGCAACACTCAGGCGCGCATTTTTCAGGATCTCTGGCAACGCAAACGGGCCTTAGAGATTGTTTACCTGCCCGTGGGGTGCGGCAAAACCTATATCGCCCTGCGGTGGATCTTGCAGCATTTGGCCGTCACTTGGGATCCTAAAAATCCACCACAAGCGTGGTATCTCACCCCCAACCAGTGGATAGAGCTGTCGGTGAACAAGGCGCTGACAGGCTTGCTCGAGGAAGCACAAAAACAAGGCTTGACGCAAAAACAGTGCGACATGGTTCGGCGGCACCTGCTGGTGGGGCGTGCGAGCACGCATGCCAAACGGGCAAGCAAGCCAGTGGCCGCCGTGGTGGATGAAGTCCACAACTGGGCACCCTTGAATGGCAACGATTACGGGCCAACCACCTACACCGGTGTTGTGAACGAACTGCGCCAGCAGAGTGTGCCCATCTTGGGCATGTCGGCCACCCCATGCCGAGTTGAAGCAAAAAAATTTGACCGCTCGGTGTTTGTCAAACAATGGCTAAGCCCACAACACTACAAAGAAGTGGATACCAAACCTCTATTGACCTTCCCGCAGGCCGTGAAGGAGGGTTTTGTGTGCGATTTAGTCTGGAAAAAAATTGCAAAAGACAAACAATCCGCCATCCACGAAGTGCTACAAACCGGGGTTGCCAAGCTCGGGGATTACGCGGGTGTCGTGTTGGGGCAAGCGTGGGACATTTTGACCAGTTCACCGCGCGATGCGAAAAAATTGGCTGAAGAGATCGTTGAGCAAATTTCCGATCACAAATCAAAAAGAATCGTCGTATTTCTGCCACCCGTTGCCGACCGTCTCGATGGGTTTGTCAATGTGTTCCAGAAAAGTTTTCTGAACAAGTTTCCCAAGGCTGGGGGGAAATTTTTCGATTTTCGATCAAGCGGCGGTGAGGCCTCGGACACGGTGTTCCGCGACTTTGCGGAAGAAGGTGCCAGCTCAGGCAGTCCACATGTGTTGCTGACCATCGACCGTTTTTCTGAAGGTGTCAGCGTCAACGACATCGACCTGTTGGTGATGCTGCGCCCTACGTTAAGTCCACGGGTGGCGGTGCAGCAAGTGGGGCGTGGTGTGCGCATGACACCGGACAAACCGCACTGCGTCGTCCTCGATGCCGTCAATTTCCAACACCGCTGGGATGAATGGAACGATGCGCCCTCATCCAACTCCACAGAAAACGACGAGAAGCCGGAAACAACGGCCATCGACATCACCGAGTTGGGCGATATGACGGTGGCAGCGGCACGTGACGATGACCGCGCAGAAGACATCGCCACCATCACCGGACAGTCGGTGAAATCGGTGCAAAAACGGCTGGATGGTGACGGAAGAGCGCGCGTCAAAAATGTGTTCGATGGCTGGCCAGAAGAACCGGCTCTGGATCTGGATCTGGATTTTGATGTCGAAGAGCTGGGCGATATGACGGTGGCGGCAGCACGCGATGATGAGCGTGCAGAAGACATCGCCACCATCACTGGGCAGACTGTGAAATCGGTGCAAAAACGGCTAAACCAAGGCGGCGGGGCGCGTGTCAAAAATGTGTTCGATGGCTGGCCAGAAGAGGACGAAGACGAAGAAGATTCAGAGTCCATAGATGTGATCGAGCTGGGCAACATGACGGTGGCGGCAGCACGTGATGACGACCGCGCGGAAGACATCGCCGCCATCACCGGGCAGTCGGTGAGATCGGTGCAAAAACGGCTGAACCAAGGGGGCCGGACTCAGGTCAAAAACGCATTCGATACGTGGCCTGAGGATGAGGGCGACGAGGCGTAACGCTACGACGCTATGGCGGCACGTTGTCCACGCTCAAGGTGGCATCGCAGCCTTGGCCAGCGGCAATCCAGCGCCGCGCCAGCGAGGCCAACCACGGCACCGCCAATGCGCCACACAAGTAGCGTTGGTGTTCGTCGCTCCAACGCAAGGCCGTGCAGGCACCGTGACGACGACGTGACCACAACACCCCCAGCGGGCAAGGCTCGGCCAGACAGCACACGCCGCAGCCGTTGCAGGTCGCGCCGGGTTCGGGCTTGGCTGGAGCATTGGGGTGAACGTGGATGGTTTGGAGAGCAGGCATACTGGGTGGCTTTTGTGGCTGGCAACGGTACACCATAGCCGCAAAATAACCGACCCGTTGCCGCTTTGTTGTATGTCCACTACCCCACTGCATTCCACCACCACCCACACATTGATCAGGCCACGTTACGCACAGCGGTTCCGCT
Source organism: Macromonas sp. (assembly GCA_048860285.1). Taxonomy (GTDB): domain Bacteria; phylum Pseudomonadota; class Gammaproteobacteria; order Burkholderiales; family Burkholderiaceae_C; genus Macromonas_A. The sequence continues at coordinate 9,108 of JBLIZX010000236.1, forward strand.
GCGTGGGGGCAGTGTGCGAGGACAGTTGCTGCGCGGGCTGGCATGTGCCCATCGACGAACGCACCTTCCGCGCCTACACCAGCGGCCAAGCCCCGATGGCCTTGCGCGCTCGGCTGGCGGCAGTGGTACAGGTGGAGGCCACACCGCGTGCGCAGCAGCACGCTCGCATCGCACTGGATGCCCAGACCAACGCCTGCCCGTTGCTGGAACACGGCTGGTGCGCCATCCAACGGGACTGGGACGAAGGGCATTTGTCGCACACGTGCTTCAGCTACCCGCGCTACACACGGCAATGGCAAGGCCAGGTACAACAAGCGTTGACGCTGTCGTGCCCGGAAGCTGCACGGCTGGCTTTGCTGAGCCCGGATGCCGTGGTACTGGAAAGCGACACAGCGACGGTGCGGGCCGAGGCGGTGCAGACCGTGGCCACACTGGCATCGCACGGAACAACGCGCGCCACCGCAGTGGAGCTGAACGCCCTGCGCGCCTTTGCGCTGCAACTGGTGCGCACGCCGAATCGGCCCTTGTGGCAACGGCTGGCCGTGCTGGGCCAATGGTGCCATGATCTGACCACGCAACTACAGGCTCAGCTGCCCCCGATGGCCGATGGTGCAGCCCATGCCACTGTCACCTCCAGCTGCCCCGGCCTGATAGCTTGGCAAGCGGAGTTTACCGATCCAGTGCAACTGGATACGCTGTTCAACGCGCTGGAGACCGTACCCGTGCAGCGGCAATTGCAAGCCCAAGTGTGGGCCGCGTTGTGGCGACGCAAAAGCGACCGGGGTTTGTCATCTGTGCAGCGACAGGTCATCGCGGCGGTGGAACAAGGACTGGGTTGGGCCGAGGATGGCAGCGAAGTCCACGCGGCCACGTCCGCCGCCCGCTACGCCGACGGGCTGGCGCAACTGCCGCTGGCGTTGCAAACCGGGGCACCGCACTTGCTGGAGCATTTTGTCATCAACGAGTTGTTCCGCGATGTGTTCCCGTTTCAGGCCAGCACACCGTGGGCGCAATACGTGCAGTTGGTCGTGCAAGTTGGGCTGTTGCGTTGGATGCTGGCCGCGCAATGCAGCCGTGCCACACTGCCCGACACCGCCGCACTGGTGCGCACGGTGCAGGTGCTGTGCCAGCGGTTCCAGCACGATACCGACTTCGGCCCTTGGGTGGCCAGCGCCTTGCGCGAGAGCGCACTTGACACCCTGCCCACGCTGTGGGTGCTGCTGCACGACTGAACCTTTATACCCGAGCCAGCACTGGGGCCAGCGCCAGCCCGGTGGGTGTGCCTGAACGTACGACATCCTCGGGCGTGCCAGCGGCGACCAGTTGGCCACCAGCGTCACCGCCATCAGGGCCGAGATCAAGCACCCAATCGGCTTCCGCAATCACGTCCAGATCGTGTTCGATCACCACCACACTGTGGCCACCATCGACCAGCCGGTGTAGCACGCGGATGAGTTTGTCCACGTCGGCCATGTGCAACCCAACGGTGGGCTCGTCCAGCACGTACAGGGTATGCGGTGCCTTTTGACCACGCTTGCCGATGTCGTCGCGCACCTTGGTGAGTTCCGTCACCAGTTTGATGCGCTGGGCCTCGCCGCCCGACAGCGTGGGCGACGGCTGACCCAATGTGAGGTAGCCCAGCCCCACGTCCTGCAACAGTTGCAGCGGGTGCGCAATGGCGGGCATGGCGGCAAAGAAATCGACCGCGTCGTCCACTTCCATGCGCAACACATCGCCGATGCTTTTACCGCGCCAGGTGACGGTCAAGGTTTCGGGGTTGAAGCGCGCGCCGTGGCAGGTTTCGCACGGCACTTTCACATCGGGCAAAAAGCTCATTTCGATGGTGCGCACGCCCTGCCCTTCGCAGGCGGGGCAGCGGCCATCGCCGGTGTTAAAGCTGAAGCGCCCCGGGCCGTAGCCACGCGCTTGGGCCTCCAGCGTGGCGGCAAAGAGTTTGCGGATGTTGTCCCAAAAGCCGATGTAGGTGGCGGGGCAGGAACGCGGGGTCTTGCCAATAGGGGTTTGATCGACTTCCAGCACACGCTGAATGACTTCGGTGCCTAACAGGCTCTGGCATCCCTGCCACTTGGGACGTTGACCTGCGGCCCAAGCCTCGCGCCCAGCCTTGCTGCCGCTGTGCAACTGTACGGCACTGGCCACGTTGGCCAGCAACACGTCGCGCGCCAGCGTGGATTTGCCCGACCCGCTCACGCCCGTGACGGCCACCAAACGGCGCAGCGGCACCTGGGCGGTGACGTTTTGCAGGTTGTGAAGGGAAGCTCTGTTGATGGTTAACCAAGTAAGCTCTGCAACACCCCGCCGTGGCTGCAACGGGTGGCGCATCGCGTGCAGCAAATACCGCCCGGTCTGCGAGTCAGCGGCGGCCATCACATCGGCTACTGACCCTTGGGCCACCACGTGGCCACCGCGCACCCCTGCACCGGGGCCGATGTCGATAATGTGGTCGGCACGGCGGATGGTGTCTTCGTCGTGCTCCACCACCACCAGCGTGTTGCCCTGCTGGCCCAGCCGGTGCAAAGCGTTGAGCAGGATGTGGTTGTCGCGCGCGTGCAGGCCGATGGTGGGCTCGTCCAGCACGTAGCACACGCCTTGCAGGTTGGAGCCCAATTGCGCGGCGAGCCGGATGCGCTGGGCCTCGCCACCGCTGAGGGTGGGCGCGCCACGGTCCAGCGTCAGGTAGCCCAGCCCGACTTGCTCCAGAAACGCCAGACGGCTCTGGATTTCGGGCAACAAGTCGCGCGCAATGTCGGCTTCGCGCCCATTCAAGCCACCTTGGGCTTCCAAGGCCAATACCCACTGGTGCAGGTCGCGCACACTGAGGTGGGCCAGTTCGGTGATGCTGCGGCCCAAAAAGCGCACCGCGCGGGCGGTGGCGTTCAGGCGCGTGCCGCCACAACTGGCGCAGGGCTGGTCGGTCAGGTCGTCGATGTCGGGTTCGGCAAACGCTTGTTCGCGGCCTTTGTCCTTGTCGTCGGCCACCGAATCGTCCAGCGCACGGCGTTGTGCGGCGGTCAGTTGCACGCCCGTGCCCACGCAATCGGGGCACCAGCCGTGCTTGCTGTTGTAGCTGAACAGGCGCGGGTCGAGTTCGGCGTAACTGGTGGCGCACACCGGGCAGGCGCGCAAGGTGGAGAACGCCTGCCAACGGCCAATCTGTGCCGTTGACGTGCCCGCATCGAGGGCGGCTTGCAGGCCGTCGAGTTCGCTCAACACGTGAACCACGCCCTTGCCGTGTTGCAGGGCTTGTGCCAGTTGGGCGCGCAGCAGGGGCTCGGTCTCAGGCAGCACGTCCAAGCTGAACACCGGCAGTTCGATGCTGTGTTCCTTGAAACGGTCGAGGCGCGGAAAGCCGGTGGTGGGCACAAATTCGCCGTCCACACGCAGGTGCGTGTAGCCACGCGGGCGGGCCCAGTCGGCCAGTTCGGTGTAAATACCTTTGCGGTTTGTCACCAACGGGGCGAGCAGGCCGATGTGCTGGCCGCGGAATTGCGTCATCAGTTGCGCCAGGATGCTGTCGGGCGTTTGCGGTTGCACCGGCGTGCCGTCGTGGACGCAGTGCTGCGTGCCCAGTTTGACGTAGAGCAAACGCAGGAAGTGCCAGACCTCGGTGGCGGTGCCCACGGTTGATTTGCGCCCGCCCCGGCTCAGGCGTTGCTCGATGGCCACCGTGGGCGGAATGCCATAGACGGCATCCACTTCGGGGCGGCCCGCCGGTTGCACCATGCTGCGGGCGTAGGCGTTGAGGCTTTCCAGGTAGCGGCGCTGGCCTTCGTTGAACAGGATGTCGAACGCCAGTGTGGATTTGCCCGACCCGCTCACACCAGTGATAACGCTGAACTGGCCGCGCGGAATGTCCACGCTCAGGTGGTGCAAGTTGTGCTCGCTGGCGTTGACAATGCGGATGGCGTTGGGGGCCGCACTGGCGGACGCGGGGGCCGGTGCCAACGCGGTGCCGTAAGTGGCGGGAGCCTCCTGTACACACGCCACGGTGCCATCCATGTCGGCGGCGTAGTCGCGCAAGGCGCGGGCGGTGTGGCTGGTGGGGTGCTGCTGCACCTCTTGCGGCGGGCCTTCGGCCACCACACAGCCACCACCATCGCCGCCTTCGGGGCCCAGGTCGATGAGCCAGTCGCTGGCGCGGATCACGTCCAGGTTGTGCTCGATCACCACCAGCGAATGCCCGGCCTCCAGCAACTGGCGCAAGGCGCGCATGAGTTTGGCGATGTCGTCAAAGTGCAGGCCGGTGGTGGGCTCGTCGAACAGGAACAACGTGCCCTTGCTGGCCAGCGGTTGGCCCGAGGCGGTCTTGGGAACCAAGAAACCCGCCAGCTTGAGGCGCTGGGCCTCGCCACCGCTCAAAGTGGGCACGGGCTGGCCCAAGCGCACGTATTCCAGCCCCACCTCCACCACCGGTTGCAACGCACGCAACACGTGGGCATCGTCGGCAAACCACTGCACCGCTTCGCTCACGGTCAGCTCCAGCACCTGCGCCACGTTGAGGTGTTGCCCGTGGCGCTCCAGCGTGACTTCCAACACCTCGGGGCGGTAACGCTGGCCGTTGCAGTCGGGGCAACGCAGGTACACGTCGCTGAGAAACTGCATCTCGACGTGCTCAAAACCGGAACCGCCACAGGTGGGGCAACGCCCGTCACCGCCGTTAAAGCTGAACTTGGCCGCCGTATAGCCACGCTGCTGCGCCAGCGGCGTGGTGGCAAACAGGGTGCGGATCGCGTCCCACGCGCCCACGTAGCTGACCGGATTGGAGCGCGCGGTCTTGCCAATGGGGCTTTGATCGACAAACACCACGTCGGCCAGCGCATCGGCCCCCAACAGCGCGGCGTGCGCGCCGGGCGTTTCGGTGGGGCGGCCAAAATGGCGCATCAGGGCGGGGGCCAGCACATCCTGCACCAGCGTGGATTTGCCCGACCCGCTCACACCGGTGATGACCACCAGACGCTGCAACGGCAACGCCACCGTGATGTCGCGCAAATTGTGCTCACGCACGCCTTGCAGCGTCAGGCGCGGGGTGGATGCCGTGACCCCGCGCTGGACACCCAACCCCACCCGCTTGCGCCCGCCCAAGTAAGCCCCGGTCAGGGTGTCGGCCTGACGCAGCGCGGCCACCGGACCATCAAACACAATTTGGCCGCCGCGCTCGCCGGGGCCGGGGCCCATGTCGATGATGCGGTCGGCGGCCAGCATCACGGCGGGGTCGTGTTCCACCACCACCAGCGTGTTGCCCGCGTCGCGCAGGCGGCGCATGGCCTGGTTGATGCGGGCCATGTCGCGCGGGTGCAGCCCAATGCTGGGCTCGTCCAGCACAAACAGGGTGTTGACCAGTGAGGTGCCCAGAGCCGTCGTCAAATTGATGCGCTGCACCTCGCCGCCGCTGAGGGTGCGGCTCTGGCGGTCCAGCGTCAGGTAGCCCAACCCGACTTCGCACAGGTAGCGCAAGCGGGTCTGGATCTCGTCGAACAACAGGCGTAGGGCTTGGGCATCGCCGCTGCCCACAGGGGGCGGGGCACCGGGCTCCTCATGCTGCGAGCAGAAATCGTCACTCGGCACCCCGCCCCCTGTGGCGCGGCGGGTTGAAGTACCAATACGGTCAAAGAACCGGCGCAGGCGCTCGATGGGCAAACACATCAAGTCGTGCAGGCACAGGCCCGGCAAGGCGTGCAGCTGGGCGCGTGTCCACGCCACGCCATGCGGCATGAAGCGTTGTTCCGGGGGCAACACCGCGTCCGCGTCGGCCTTGGAACCCATGCGCCACAGCAAGCTGTCGGTCTTGAGCCGCGCGCCGCCACAGTCCGGACATTCGGTGTAACTGCGGTACTTGGACAGCAGCACCCGGATGTGCATTTTGTAGGCCTTGCTCTCCAGGTAGTCAAAGAAACGCTGAATGCCGTACCAACTCTGCGTCCAGTTGCCGTCCCAATCGGGCGCACCGTGCAGC
>JBLIZX010000237.1:0-3199 GCA_048860285.1 Macromonas sp.
CGTGATCGTCGAAGAACATTCCGTGCTGGGCATGGGCGTGTACCTGGGCCAAAGCACCCCGATTTTTGACCGCGCTACCGGCGAAATCAGCTATGGCCGCGTCCCCAGTGGCTCGGTGGTGGTCAGCGGCAACCTGCCCAAAACCGCCGCCAACGGCGCACCGTACAGCATGTACGCCGCCATCATCGTTAAACGCGTGGATGCGCAAACCCGCGCCAAGACCAGCATCAACGACCTGCTGCGCGACTGATTCCAGCGCCAGCCACTTGCCCACCCCGTTCACCCCGCAGCCTGAGGCCACGTATGTCCGGCAACATGGAAAAAATCCTGCGTTTGATGGCAGAACAGAAAGCGTCCGACGTGTACATGTCGGCCAACGCCCCCATCACCATCAAAATCAACGGGGTGTGCGTGCCGGTCAACACCCAACCGCTGCCCACCGACGGGGCCTTGCAATTGCTCAGCGAAGTGATTACGCCCGAGCAGGTGCAAGAGCTGAAAAACACGGGTGAACTCAACGTGGCGGTGCCCGTGGCGGGTGCCGGGCGTTTTCGCGTCAGCGCCATGCGCCAGCGCGGCAGCTACGCCGTCGTCATCCGCTTCATCAGCGTCGATATTCCCCCCATTGCATCGCTCAAAATACCTGCGGTGTTGCCCAAGCTCATCATGGCCAAACGCGGCTTGATGCTGGTGGTGGGGGCCACCGGCTCGGGCAAAAGCACCACGTTGGCCGCGCTGCTGGACCACCGCAACGAGAACGTCTCGGGCCATATCTTGACCATCGAGGATCCGGTGGAATTCCTGTTCCACAACAAGAAATCCATCGTCAACCAGCGCGAGATCGGCACCGACACGGCCACACTCGAAATCGCGCTCAAAAACGCACTGCGCCAAGCCCCCGATGTGATCCTGATTGGCGAAATTCGCGACCGCAGCACCATGTCGGCGGCCATTTCCTACGCCCAGTCCGGCCACCTGGTGTTGGCCACCATGCACGCCAACAACAGCTACCAAGCCCTCAACCGCATTCTCAACTTCTACCCAGTGGAAGTGCGCCCCTCCATGCTCAACGACCTGGCCTCGGCGCTCAACGCCATCGTCTCGCAACGCCTGCTGCGCACGGTGGATGGCAAGCGCGCCCCAGCGGTTGAGGTGTTGGTCAACTCCCGTCTGACACGCGAACTGATCGAAAACGGTGACTTTTTTGGCGTGCGCGAGGCATTGGAAAAATCGATGTCAGAGGAATCACAGACCTTTGAGGCCGACATTGCGCGTCTGATCGTGTCCGGCCAAGTCAGCCGCGAGGAAGGCATTGCCTACGCCGATTCGCCCAACAACCTGATGTGGCGTTTGGAAAACGAGGCCGCCGCGCTGGCGGCCAAACACGCGGCCAGCACCAACGCGGACACCCCTGCTGGCCCCGGCGCTAACGCCGACAAAGCCCCGCTGTCGTTTGCCGACTTTACCCTGCCATCGCCACACTGAATTCCCCCATGAACGCCACCCTGCGCCTGACCGAAGCCCTGATCGCCCGCCCCTCCGTCACCCCCGAAGACGCAGGCTGTTTGGAACTGATCACCCAACGCCTGCAACGGCTGGGTTTTGTGTGCGAACGCATGGACAGCGGCCCCGACACCTTCCGCGTCAGCAACCTGTGGGCCAAACGCCCCGGTGCCACGCCCGACGCACCCACGCTGGTGTGGGCTGGCCACACCGACGTGGTGCCCACTGGCCCGATGGAGCAATGGGACAGCCCACCCTTCACGCCCACCCACCGCGACGGCATGTTGTACGGACGCGGTGCCAGTGACATGAAAACCTCGCTGGCCGCGATGGTCGTCGCGTGCGAGGAATTCATCGCCGCACAACCCCAGCCCAACCTGAACATCGCTTTTTTGCTCACCAGCGACGAGGAAGGCCCCGGCGTGGATGGCACCGTGGTGGTATGCCGCGAATTGCAACGCCGGGGTGAACGGCTGGATTACTGCATCGTGGGGGAACCCACCTCGGTCGAACGCACGGGCGACATGATCAAAAATGGCCGCCGGGGCACCATGAGCGGCAAACTCACCGTCCACGGCGTGCAAGGCCACATCGCCTACCCACACCTGGCGCGCAACCCCATCCACCTGCTGGCACCTGCGCTGGCTGAACTGGTGGCCACGCGTTGGGACGACGGCAACGACTTCTTCCCCGCCACCACGTGGCAGGTCAGCAACATCCATGCAGGTACGGGTGCCAGCAACGTCATCCCCGGCAGCGTAGTGGTTGATTTCAACTTCCGCTTCAGCACCGAAAGCACCGCGGACGGCCTGCAACAGCGCGTGGCCGACATCCTGGCCCGCCACGGCCTGCAAGCGGGCACCGACTACACCCTGAACTGGGTCGTCGGTGGCTTGCCTTTTTTGACCCGCCCCGGCACGCTGGTCGATGCGGTGTGCCGCGCGGTTCAAGCCGAAACCGGCCTCACGCCCGAACTCTCCACCACCGGCGGCACCAGCGACGGGCGCTTCATCGCCCAGGTCTGCCCGCAGGTGATTGAACTGGGCCCGCCCAACGCCACCATCCACAAGATCAACGAATGCGTGGCACTGGCCGACATCGAGCCGCTAAAAAACATTTACCGGCGTGTGCTTGAAAACCTCACCACTCAGCGCGTGTAACTGGACAACTTGAACACCGAGACGGTCTTGACCAAATCGTCCGCTTGTTGCTTCAAACTGTTGGCCGCCGAAGCCATTTCTTCCACCAGCGTGGCGTTTTGCTGTGTAGTTTCGTCCATGTGCGTAATGGCTTCACCAATTTGACGCACACCCGCACTTTGCTCGTGGCTGGCGTTGCTGATTTCGTGCATCAGTGAAGTAACGCGCTGAATTTCAGCAATCGCCCGTTGCATGCTGACCCCGGCCTGCTCCACCAGCACGCCACCTTGTTTGATTTGGCCCACGCTGTCGGTGATAAGGTTTTTGATCTCTTTGGCCGCCTGGGCCGAGCGGCCCGCCAAGGCGCGCACCTCGCTGGCCACCACGGCAAAGCCGCGCCCGTTTTCGCCCGCACGTGCGGCTTCCACCGCTGCGTTCAGCGCCAGAATGTTGGTTTGGAAGGCGATGCCATCGATCACGCTGATGATTTCCGCAATCTGATTGCTGCTGGCTTCAATGCCCTTCATGGTGTGGACCACTTGTTGCACCACCTCGCC
>JBLIZX010000238.1:0-2227 GCA_048860285.1 Macromonas sp.
CGGTCTCGGCCAGCATGCGGGCCCAGCGCCGTGGCAGGTGCCGACCCAGCAGTTCTTGCAATTCGTTGCGGATGGCGGCCTTGAGCGCCTCCGAAGTCGCGCTGACAAAGTCTTGGCGCGAAAAACCGGCGCGCAGCCGCACCACCATCGCTTGCGGTGGCAGCAGGGCCTCGAAAGCCTGCGCGTTGGCGTAGATCTGGCGCCGGATGGTGTTGCGCGTGACCGCACGCTTGGCCCAGCGCTTGGGCACCAGCACCCCCAGCCAGGGGCCCGCCACCGGAAACAGCACCGCCTGCGGCGTGTTGGCCTGCAGCGGGTCGGCCAGGTGCAACGCAAAGTGCGGCGTCCTGACCACGGCCGGGCGTTGCAGCACCGCCTCGAACTGGGCGCGCTGGCGCAGGCGCCGCACGCGCACGGTGGGTGGTGGCACAGCCGCTTGCACCCGGGTGGCCAACGGTGAGGTTGCCGAAAGCCTTAGACGGCCAGGCGCTTGCGGCCCTTGGCGCGGCGGGCGTTCAGGACAGCACGGCCGCCACGGGTCTTCATGCGGACGAGGAAACCGTGGGTACGGGCGCGGCTGACTTTGGAAGGTTGGTAGGTGCGTTTCATGGTGTAAAAGAGTTGCTAATTGAGGAAAAACCCGCGATTATTGCAAAAATCCGCAGGGTAGACAAACATTTCTGGCCCAAGTCCCGTATTTGTCCACAGCGTCTGTTTTGAACGGAGGCACCAGCAGCCACAAAAGTTATCCACAAACCTGTGTATAACTTGGGCCAAAACACTACAATGGGTGCCCTGTTCTGGCCAATTGTCCACCGTCTGGCACCGCGCTTGAGTCCCCGCCCCCCCCTCTTTCTGCCCCGTCGCCCGTCATGTCCATGCGCCAGCCCAGCCTTTTGCCCGAAGGCCCCGACTTGTGGGAGGCTTGCGTAGAACGCTTGGCGCAAGAGATGGTGGACCAGCAGTTCAGCACCTGGATCCGCCCACTGGTGGCCAAAGTCTCGCTCGACGGCGACAAAGTCACGCTGCTGGTGGCCAACCGCTTCAAGATGGACTGGATACGCGCCCAGTACGCCAGCAAAATCAGCGGCGTGCTGCACGAGGTGGCGGGCCGCCCAGTGGCGCTGGAACTGGCCATTGCCCAGCGCGAACCCACGCCGGGCCGTGTGCTGCCAGCGCGCCGCCCGCAAGACGCGGTGTTTGCCGAACTGCCCGATGTGGCCTCCGCGCCACCACCCAAAGCCGACGACCACCGCCACCGTCTCAACCCGGCGCTGACCTTTGCCACCTTGGTCGAAGGCACAGCCAACCGCATGGCGCGCACCGCCGCCGGGCACGTGGCTGAACAACCCGGCGCGCGCTACAACCCATTGTTCATTTACGGCGGTGTGGGGCTGGGCAAAACCCACTTGATGCACGCCATCGGCAACCAACTGCTGGCCGACAACCCCCAAGCGCGCGTGCTCTACATCCATGCCGAGCAATTCGTGTCGGACGTGGTACGCGCCTACCAGCGCAAAACGTTCGACGAATTCAAACAGCGTTACCACTCGCTGGATTTGTTGCTGATCGATGACATCCAGTTTTTTGCCAACAAAGAACGCACGCAAGAAGAGTTCTTCAACGCCTTTGAGGCGCTGCTGACCAAGCAAAGCCACATCGTCATGACCAGCGACACCTACCCCAAGGGGCTGGCCGACATCCACGAGCGCCTGGTGTCGCGCTTCGACTCCGGGCTGGCGGTGGCCATCGAGCCGCCGGCGCTGGACATGCGTGTGGCCATTTTGATGAGCAAGGCCGACACCGAAGGCACCCACATGCCCGAGGACGTGGCCTTCTTTGTGGCCAAAAACGTGCGCTCCAACGTGCGCGAGTTGGAAGGTGCATTGCGCAAAATTTTGGCCTACGCCCGCTTCAACCACAAAGACATCTCGATCCAACTGGCGCGCGAGGCGCTCAAAGACTTGCTATCGGTACAGAACCGGCACATCAGCGTTGAAGGCATCCAAAAAACCGTGGCCGATTTTTACAAAATCAAAGTGGCCGACATGCACTCCAAAGCGCGCCCCGCCAAAATTGCTTTCCCACGCCAAGTGGCCATGTACCTGTGCAAAGAATTGACCCCCAAAAGCTTGCCAGAGATTGGCGAGCAATTTGGCGGACGTGACCACACCACGGTGCTGTACGCGGTGCGCAAAGTCAGCGCCGAACGCAAAAACAACAACGA
>JBLIZX010000239.1:0-6229 GCA_048860285.1 Macromonas sp.
CATAACATCTTCAAAATGGTGCGTATAGCGTGCGAAAATAATGCCCCATCTCAATTTACGCACCATTTTGGAAATTTCGATGAAATACACTTCTGTACACCAATTCCTGCAACACGTGGCCGAGCGCAACCCCGGCCAACCGGAATTTTTGCAAGCCGTGACCGAAGTCATGGAGAGCCTGTGGCCCTTCATCGAAAAACACCCCAAATACGCCGAACACGGTCTGCTGGACCGTCTGGTGGAACCGGAGCGCGTGTTGATGTTCCGCATCAGCTGGGTGGACGACCACGGCAACGTGCAAGTCAACCGGGGCTACCGCATCCAGCACAACATGGCGATTGGCCCCTACAAAGGTGGCATCCGCTTCCACCCATCCGTCAACCTGTCGGTGCTCAAGTTCCTGGCCTTCGAGCAAACCTTCAAAAACGCGCTGACCACCCTGCCTATGGGCGGCGGCAAAGGCGGCTCCGACTTCGACCCCAAAGGCAAGAGCCCCGCTGAAGTCATGCGCTTTTGCCAGGCCTTTGTGTCGGAGCTGTTCCGCCACATCGGCAGCGACACCGACGTGCCGGCGGGCGACATCGGCGTGGGTGGCCGCGAAGTGGGCTACATGGCCGGCATGTACAAGAAGCTGTCCAACCGCGCCGACTGCGTGTTCACCGGCAAGGGCCTGAGCTTTGGTGGCTCGCTGATACGCCCCGAAGCCACCGGCTACGGCACCGTGTACTTTGCCCAAGAAATGCTCAAAACCCGTGGCAAATCGTTCGACGGCCTGCGCGTCAGCGTCTCGGGCTCGGGCAACGTGGCCCAGTACGCGGTCGAAAAAGCGATGGAACTCGGTGCCAAAGTCGTCACCGTGTCCGACTCCAGCGGCACCATCATCGACGAAGACGGCTTCACGCCCGAGAAGCTGGCCATTCTGATGGACGTGAAGAACCACCACTATGGCCGCGTGAGCGACTACGCCGCGCGCACCGGTGTCAGGTTTGAAGCGGGCGTGCGCCCGTGGCACGTTCCGGTGGACGTGGCACTGCCCTGCGCCACCCAAAACGAATTGGACGAGGCCGATGCCCAAACCCTGATTGCCAACGGTGTGTTGTGCGTGGCCGAAGGGGCCAACATGCCCTCCACCATCGAAGCGGCCAAAGCGTTTGAAGCCGCTGGCGTGCTGTACGCGCCGGGCAAGGCCTCCAACGCCGGTGGCGTGGCCACCTCGGGCCTGGAAATGAGCCAGAACGCCGAACGCATGTCGTGGCCGCGCGAGGAAGTGGACGCGCGCCTGCTGCAAATCATGCAAGGCATCCACGCCGCCTGCCTGCAACACGGCCAGCGCCCCGACGGCAGCGTCAGCTACATCGATGGGGCCAACGTGGCGGGCTTCGTCAAAGTGGCCGATGCGATGTTAGCGCAAGGCGTGATCTGATTGCCGCCCATGCAGCACAACGCCTGCACCTGAAAACGGCCCACACGGGCCGTTTTTTTATGTCTGGCACCTGCGGAGTCGCTATCTGCTACCCTAGCGGCCATGTCTGCCATGTCCGCTACCCGTCCCCATACCATGTCGCCCGGCCTGATTGTGCTGTTGCTCTCGCTGCTGCTGGGCATACAACCGATGGCGACCGATTTGTACCTGCCCGCGTTGCCCGCGCTCACCCGCGATTTGGGGGCCAGCATGGGCCAGACGCAATTGACCCTGAGCGCCATGCTGCTGGCCTTTGGTGTGTCGCAATTGGTGTGGGGGCCACTGTCCGACCGTTTTGGCCGTCGCCCCATTTTGCTGTGGGGCATGGCCAGTTACACCGTGGCCGCTGTATTGGGCGTGTTTGCCGCCAGTATTGAGACGCTGATTGTGTGGCGCACTGTGCAAGGGGCCGCGATGGGCGCTGCCGTGATGTGTGGCCGCGCCATGATCCGCGATTTGTACCAACCCGCCGAAGGGGCGCGGGTCATGTCCAAAGCCCTCAGTGGGCTGGGCGTGATTGCCTGTGCCAGCGCGCCACTGGGCGGCATCGTCACCGAACTGTGGGGTTGGCGTGTGACGCTGGCCGGATTGGCGGTGTTCAGCGCCACCACCTTGGTGCTGTTGTTGACGCGCCTGCAAGAAACCGTGCCACAACGCAACCCGCAAGCGTTGCAGCCTAGGGTGTTGTGGGCCACGTGGCGCGGCATTGTGCGCAGCCCCACGTTCTGGGCTTTTGCGCTGCTGACGGCGTGTACCTATTTGGGGCTGTTCACGTTTCTGGCGGCTTCGTCGTTTGTGTTTATGGGGGTGCTGGGCCTGAGCAAACCGCAATACGGGCTCATCATGCTGTGCATGACGCTGGCGTACATCGGTGGCACCTTTTTTTGCCGCCGTTTGCTGGCGCGTTTTGGCGTGCGCCGCAGTGTGGCCATCGGGGCGGGTTTCAGCGTGGCGGGCGGCACGCTCATGGGCGTGCTGGCCCTCAGCGGCCACCAAAGCGTGTGGGGCATCATAGGGCCGTTTTTGCTGTTCATGGTGGCGCATGGCATCCACCAGCCCTGTGGCCAGAGTGGCGCGGTGGCCCCGTTCCCGCACGCCGCCGGGGCGGCATCGGCCTTGAGCGGATTTGTCATGATGGTGGTGGCGTTTGCGATGGGCAGTTGGATGGGCCAGCAACTGGGCAGCGGTGCCGCACCGTCCGTCTTGCCGTTGACCAACGGCGTGTGGTTTTCAGGCACCTTGGTGGGCTTGGTGGCTTGGACACTGGTACAACGCTACGGCGAAGCCCGCTCCGCCCCACAACGCACCACCCTCACGCAAAAATGAACACCTTTCCGTTTGCCACCCCTTGGCTGGCCATTGCCGGGCCCACCGCATCGGGCAAAACCGCGCTGGCACTGGCCATTGCACAACGCTGGCCTGCTGAGATCATCAGCGTCGATTCCGCACTGGTGTTCCGGGGCATGGACATCGGTACCGCCAAACCCACGGCGGCGGAGCTGGCCGCCGTGCCGCACCACCTGATCGACATCCGCGATCCGCTGCACGCTTACAGTGCCGCCGAATTTGTGCGCGATGCCAGCGCGCTGGTGGCCGAGATCCAACTCCGGGGCCGCCTGCCGCTGCTGGTGGGGGGCACCATGCTCTACTTCAAGGCGCTGTTTGATGGGCTAGACGACATGCCCCCGGCACAACCTGAACTGCGCGCCGCCATCGAGGCCGAAGCCTTGGCGCAAGGCTGGCCCGCGCTGCACGCCCAACTCGCCACGGTGGACGCTGCCACCGCCGCGCGCCTGTCGCCCAACGACAGCCAACGCATAGGGCGTGCGCTGGAGGTGTACCGTGCCACGGGGCGGCCCATTTCGGCATTTCAACAACGCCACCAGCGCGCCCCAGATGCACCGTTGCAGATTAATGGCCAAGCGGGCGCGTTGTTGTCGCTGGAACCCCAGCAGCGGGCCTGGCTGCACGAGCGCATTGCCCTGCGCTTTGATGCCATGCTGGCCCAAGGTTTTGTGGACGAGGTGCTGGCCCTGCGCGCCCGAGGCGACTTACACCCCGACCTGCCCAGCATGCGCTGCGTAGGCTACCGCCAAGCGTGGGAAGTGTTGGAACATACACAATTGCGCGACTTGGGCATTTTTGCCACCCGCCAACTGGCCAAGCGCCAGCTGACGTGGCTGCGCAGCATGCCGCAACGCCACGTGCTGCCTTGCGACGCGCCCGACGCGCTGGCCCAAGGGCTGGCGTGGGCGGCGCAGCGGCTAGACGACCATCAGAGCGCGGCCATCAGCGCAGGCACAGCCTCGAACAAATCGGCTTGTAGCGCGTAGTCGGCAATACCGAAAATCGGTGCGTCCGGGTCTTTGTTGATGGCGACGATGACTTTGGCATCTTTGATGCCGGCCACGTGCTGGATCGCGCCTGAAATGCCGACCGCAATGTAGAGCTGCGGGGCCACCACTTTGCCGGTTTGGCCCACTTGCAAGTCGTTGGCAGCGTAGCCTGCATCCACCGCTGCGCGGCTGGCCCCGACGGCGGCACCCAGTTTGTCGGCCAATTGGGCAATCAACTCGTTGAACTTGTCGGCAGAACCCAGCGCCCGCCCGCCCGACACCACCACTTTGGCAGCGGTCAGCTCAGGGCGTTCGTTGCGGGCAATTTCACTGCCCACGTGTACGCTTTTGCCACTGTCTGCCACAGCGGGCACGGTGTCCAGCGCGGCAGCGCCACCGCTGGCGGGTGCGGCATCAAAGCTGGTGCTGCGCACGGTGATGACTTTGACGGCATCGGCACTTTGCACGGTGGCAATGGCATTGCCTGCGTAGATGGGACGCTCAAAGGTGTCGGGGTTGACCACTTGGGTGATTTCGCTGATCTGGGCCACATCGAGCTTGGCCGCCACACGCGGGGCCACATTTTTACCGCCAACAGTGGCGGGGAACAGGATGTGGCTGTAACCAGCGGCCAGCGCCAGCACTTGGGCGGAGAGGTTTTCGGCCAGACCATGCGCCAAGGCAGGGCCATCGGCGTGCAACACTTTGCTTACGCCCGCAATGTGCGTGGCGGCTTGGGCGGCGGCAGCGGCGTTGTGGCCCGCCACCAGCACATGCACATCACCACCGCAAGCGGCAGCAGCGGTCACGGTATTGAGGGTCGCGGCCTTGAGGCTGGCGTGGTCGTGTTCGGCAATGACGAGAACGGTCATGTTGGGAGTTCCTGAATGCGGTTCAAACGGCATCGGCGCTTTACAGCACCTTGGCTTCGTTTTTGAGTTTGTCCACCAATTCGGCCACGCTGGCCACTTTGACACCGGCTTTGCGCGCAGGCGGCTCGCTCACCTTGAGCGTGGCCAAGCGCGGGGCCACATCCACGCCCAAATCGGCGGGGCTGGTGCGGTCGATGGGCTTTTTCTTGGCCTTCATGATGTTGGGCATGGTGGCATAGCGCGGCTCGTTCAGGCGCAAATCGGTGGTGACGATGGCGGGCAACGTCAGCGCCAAGGTTTCTTGGCCACCATCCACCTCGCGCGTCACGACCACTTTGTCGCCGGTCAGCTCCACTTTGCTGGCAAAAGTGGCTTGCGGCGCATCCATCAGCGCGGCCAGCATTTGGCCGGTTTGGTTGGCATCGTCGTCGATGGCTTGCTTGCCCAAAATCACCAAACCCGGCTGTTCTTTGCCCACCAAGGCGTGGAGCAGCTTGGCCACCGCCAGCGGTTGCAGTTCGGCATCGGTTTCCACCAAGATGGCGCGGTCGGCACCAATGGTCAATGCGCTGCGCAGCACGTCTTGGCACTGTGCGGTGCCGCACGAGATAGCGATCACCTCGGTGGCCACACCTTTTTCTTTCAGGCGCACGGCCTCTTCCACCGCGATTTCGTCAAAGGCGTTCATGCTCATTTTGACGTTGGCGATATCGACACCCGTCTGGTCGGCCTTGACACGAACTTGGACGTTGTAGTCCACCACACGTTTGACGGGGACCAAAATTTTCATGCGTTGCTCCTGGGAGTGAGTGGTTGACGGGGCGCGGCACGCGCGCAACCGCTTATTTTATCGGCGGACATGGCTTGCACCCGCATCAGGACACCTTGGCCGCCCCGACCACGGGGGCCAGTGGCGGCGGGGCAGCGGTCTCGGTGGGGTTCATGTGCATCACGCGCTGCGGGAACGGTATCTCAATGCCGTGGGCACGGAACGCGGCCAGAATGTCTTTGTTGATGGCCGAGCGCAAGCCCTGCAACCCATTGTCGGGATCGGCAATCCAGTAATTCAAGGTGAACTCCAGCCCGTCGGCCCCAAACGCCGTCAGCAGCGCCGACGGGGCCGGATCGGCCAGCACACGCGGCTGGCGTTGGGCGGCCTCCAGCAGCAAGCGGCTCACGTGCTCAACGTCGCTGTCGTAACCCACGCTGACCACGGTGGATTGCGACACACGCGGGTCGGCCAGCGACAGGCTTTCGACGCGTTGCGTCAGCAGCATTTCATTGGGGACAATCGCCTCGCGGCCATTGAGTGCGCGCACCACGGTAAAGCGGGCCTTGATGTCGCTGATGGAGCCTTCAAAATTGTCCACGCGCACCGTGTCGCCTATGCGCACACTGCGCTCGGTCAGGATCACAAAACCGCTGACGTAGTTGGCGGCCAATTTTTGCAGGCCAAAACCGATGCCCACGCCAATCGCACCGCCCAGCACCGAGAACACGCGCAAGTCAATGCCCACCGCCGACAACGCCATCATCAGGCCCACAAACATCAGCAGCGC
>JBLIZX010000240.1:0-4787 GCA_048860285.1 Macromonas sp.
TGCCGGAAAAACAGCGTCAGCAACAGCACCTGAATGTGGGAGCCGTCCACATCGGCATCGCTCAAGATGCACACTTTGCCGTAACGCACCCCGCTCAGGTCGGGCGTATCGTGGGGGCCGTGCGGATCCACGCCCACCGCCACCGCAATGTCGTGGATTTCGTTGTTGGCAAACAGGCGGTCACGCTCTACCTCCCAGGTGTTGAGCACCTTGCCGCGCAACGGCAAAATGGCCTGCGTTTCCTTGTTACGGCCCATTTTGGCACTGCCACCGGCGGAGTCGCCTTCTACCAGAAACAACTCGTTGTGGGCAATGTCGCGGCTCTCGCAATCGGTGAGCTTGCCGGGCAACACCGCCACGCCCGAGCCCTTCTTTTTTTCCACCTTCTGGCCGGCGCGCTGGCGGGTTTGTGCGGCCTTGATGGCCAATTCGGCCAACTTTTTGCCGTAGTCCACGTGCTGGTTCAGCCACAGTTCCAGCGCCGGGCGCACAAAGCCCGACACCAGCCGCACCGCATCGCGCGAATTGAGCCGTTCCTTGATCTGACCCTGGAATTGCGGATCGAGCACCTTGGCGCTCAACACGTAGCTGGCGCGGGCAAACACGTCCTCGGGCATCAGCTTCACGCCCTTGGGCAACAGCGCGTGCAATTCAATGAAGCTTTTCACGGCCTGAAACAGGCCATCGCGCAGGCCGCTGTCGTGCGTGCCGCCGGACGGGGTGGGAATCAGGTTGACGTAGCTCTCGCGCACCGGTGCGCCGTCTTCGGTGAAGGCGACCGCCCAGGCCGCGCCCTCGCCTTCGGCAAAACTGTCGTGGGCCGCGTCGGCGTAGCCTTCGCCCTCCAACAGCGGAATCACCGGCTCGGTGCGCAGCGTCTGCTGCAAATAGTCGCGCAAGCCACCCTTGTACTGCCAAGTCTGGGTCTCGCGCGTGGCCTCGTTCACCAGCGACACCTGCACCCCCGGCATCAGCACCGCTTTGCTGCGCAACAGTTGCACCAGTTCTGCCATAGGCAAGGTGACGGACTCGAAATACCGGGCATCGGGCCACACGCGCACCGTGGTGCCCTGTTTGCGGTCTTTGCCGTCGGGCACCGTGCCATCGGGCCACGGCTGCCCTTGGAGGCGGGTGCGCAGCGGGCGCACCACATCACCACCGTTGGCAAAACCCAGCTCGGCCACCTGACCATCGCGGTAACTGGTCACATCCAGACGGGTGGCCAAGGCGTTGGTCACGCTCACGCCCACGCCGTGCAGGCCGCCCGAAAAGCTGTACGCCCCGCCAGAGCCCTTGTCAAACTTGCCCCCTGCGTGCAGCCGCGTGAACACCAGCTCCAGCACCGGCGCGCCCTCCTCAGGGTGGATGCCGTGCGGGATGCCGCGCCCGTCGTCCTCCACGCTCACCGAGCCATCGGCGTGCAACGTAACCTTGATCTTCTTGCCATGCCCGGCCAGCGCCTCGTCGGCGGCGTTGTCCAGCACCTCTTGGAGGATGTGCAACGGGTTGTCGGTACGGGTGTACATGCCCGGACGCTGCTTAACCGGCTCCAGCCCCTTGAGCACACGAATAGAGCCTTCAGCGTAAGCGGCAGCTGCGCCAATGTCGGTGGATGCGGTAGTTTTTGCCATGGGCCGCGATTGTAGAGAGCCTCCATGCACCCTACCCGGTGCCAGCTAGAATGAGAGACCCGGACAACACCTTATCGACCCTTACCCGAGACAAACAACTATGACACCGATCACCGGCAGCATCGTGGCCTTGGTCACCCCCATGCACAACGACGGCAGCGTGGACTACCCCACCCTGCGCAAGCTGATCGACTGGCACATTGCCGAAGGCACCGACTGCATTGGCGTGGTCGGCACCACGGGCGAATCGCCCACCGTCAACGTGGAAGAACACTGCGAGATCATCCGCGTGGCCGTCGAGCAAGCCGCCAAGCGCGTGCCCATCATGGCCGGTTGCGGGGCCAACTCCACCGCCGAGGCCATCGAACTGGCCAAATTTGCCAAAAGCGTGGGGGCCGACTGCCAACTGCAAGTGGTACCTTACTACAACAAACCCACCCAAGAAGGCCAGTACCAACACTTCAAGGCCATTGCGGAAGCCACTGGCGACCTGCCCATCGTGCTGTACAACGTGCCAGGCCGCAGCGTGGCCGACATGCAGCACGACACCGTGTTGCGTCTGGCGCAAATCCCCGGCATCGTGGGCATCAAGGAAGCCACGGGCAACATCGAGCGCGCGCAATGGCTGATCAAAGAAGCGCCTGAAGGCTTTGCCATCTATTCGGGTGACGACCCAACCGCTGTGGCCCTGATGCTGTGTGGTGGCCAAGGCAACATCAGCGTGACGGCCAACGTGGCCCCACGGCTGATGCACGAGTTGTGCGTGGCCGCGATGGCCGGTGATATCAAAACCGCGATGGAGATCCAGTTCCGCCTGATGCCGGTACACAAGCACCTGTTCGTTGAAGCCAACCCGATTCCCGTCAAATGGGCCATGGCGCGCATGGGCCTGTGCGGCCCCACGCTGCGCCTGCCCATGACCGAGCTGACCAGCGGCAACGCCCCCGTGGTCGAAGCTGCCCTGCGCAGCGCCGGTTTGCTCTAACCTCTTTTGTTTGTCGATTGTTGCCCTTTAGCATGACCCCGCAGCCGTTTCCCATTGCCTCCTCCCCGTCGCGCCTGCGTCGCGCCCCCCATTGGATCCGCTGGACCGCCACCGCAGGTGCCGCCGTGACGCTGCTGGGCGGCTGCTCGGTGCTGCAAGAGGACAAAATCGACTACAAAAGCGCCCGCCCTGTGCAGACGCTGGAAGTGCCACCCGACCTGACCCAACTCAACCGCGAGTCGCGCTACGCACTGCCAGCAGGCGGCGTGGTCAGTGCCAACAGTCAAACGGTCGTCCAACAGCCCACCGCCCCGGCGGTCACAGCAGCCAACACCGTCAGCGATGTGCGCATTGAACGCGCAGGCACCCAGCGTTGGCTGGTGGTAGACCGTGCGCCTGAGAAACTGTGGTCGCCGGTACGCGACTTCTGGCAAGAAAGCGGCTTTGTCTTCACACTCGACCAAGAAAACTTGGGCTTGCTGGAAACCGACTGGGCCGAAAACCGCGCCAAATTGCCACAAGACATCATCCGCAGCACCATCGGCAAGGTGTTTGACAGCCTGTACTCCACCGGCGAGCGTGACAAGTTCCGCACCCGGCTAGAGCGCAACGCCAATGGCGGCACCGAGATTTACATCAGCCACCGTGGCATGGTCGAGGTGTACACCAACGACAAAAAAGAGCAAACGGTGTGGCAACCCCGCCCCGTTGACCCTGAGTTGGAAGCCGAATTCCTGCGCCGCCTGATGGTCAAACTTGGCCTGAGCCAAGAGCAATCCAAAGCCTTGCTGGCCAGCACCCCCGTGCCACAGCAAGCGCGCTTGGTCACGGTGCAACAACAACCGCTGTTGCAACTCAACGATGGTTTTGACCGCGCCTGGCGACGTGTGGGTCTGGCACTGGACCGCACAGGCTTTACCGTGGAAGACCGCAACCGCGCCGAAGGCACCTACTTTGTGCGTTACGTGCCCAGCAACGCCGTCTCAGAGGCCGACAAGCCCGGTTTCTTCAGCCGTCTGTTCAGCGGCAGCACGGTGCCCGATGCCACGCCAACACGTTACCGCGTGCTGGTGCGCAACGACAACGCACAAACCACGGTGTCCGTGCTCAACCAAGCTGGGCAGCCAGAGACTTCGGACAACGCGCAGCGCATTTTGCAACTGCTGGCCGACGATTTGAAATAACACGCGCACAACGTGCAGACGTAAAAAAACCGCCCGAAGGCGGTTTTTTTGCGAGAGGGCAATCCTAAGATTACTTCTTCTCTTCAGCGGCCGGGGCAGCAGCAGGAGCAGCTGCGGCAGCGTCAGCAGCCGGGGCTGCGGCCGGAGCGGCAGCAGCATCAGCGGCCGGGGCGGCAGCCGGAGCAGCGGCAGCGTCAGCAGCCGGAGCGGCAGCCGGTGCCGGAGCAGCAGCCGGAGCTTCCACCGGAGCGGGGGCCGGAGCCGGAGCGGGTTCTTCCTTCTTGCCGCAAGCGGCGAGAGCAACAGCAGCCATCAGAGCAGCAGCAACGAGAGACTTGTTCATTTTTTTCAACCAGAGAAATGAGGAGGGGATCCGGGACTTTATTCCACTTGATCTGAATAATTGCCTTGAGGGGCAAACCCAGACGAAACCGACGCACCTACACAAAACCACAACAATGCACCAGTTCGCCGCGGATGATAATACAAATGGATGCGGGATAACCCTATAAACCCCAAAAAACCCTCAAAACCAGTTGGTTTTTACAAAAAATAACATTCCAGCTTCTGCACCAAAAGCGGGCAAACCACCCGCATTCAACGCACAACCACACCGGCATGGTGCAGCCAGCCCGCCTCAAACCAATCTGCCAGCAAATCCTGTGCGCCTGCACTGGCCTTGCGCACGCTGGTGTCGTCCAAACCACGCTGGTTGGCCAATTGTTGCATCAAACGCGCGTCGCGGCCTGCTGCCCGAAACGCTTCGCCATTGATAAAAATGTGTTTTTCATCAAACATCATGCGGGTGCGACGATCCAGCACCACCGCAGCCGGGTGCCATGCACCCTCAGGTTCGTCAAACCAGACGCGCGGTTTGGGTTCGGTCAGCACCTCACCCAGCGCGCAAGCCAGCGCGTCGGGTTGCTGGAGCAAACGTTGCACGCCGTCTTGGGCAAATTGCAACAAACCTGCGGGCACCGCTGCGGG
>JBLIZX010000241.1:0-2115 GCA_048860285.1 Macromonas sp.
GTTCCACTTCGATCCTTATTCCCCGGCTGTTGATGCCGATCCGTTTCCGTACTACAAGCGCCTGCGCGACGAATTTCCGTGCTTTTGGAGCGAAGAAGCCCAAATGTGGATTCTGTCGCGCTACGCCGACATCGTGTCCGCTGGGCAAGACTGGCAGACCTATTCCAGCGCCAGCGGCAACCTGATGACCGAATTGCCGGGCCGCGCCGGTTCTACCTTGGGCAGCTCCGACCCACCAAAGCACGACCGCCTGCGCGGTCTGATCCAGCACGCCTTCATGAAGCGCAACCTGATGGCGCTTGAAGAGCCCATCCGCGCGGTGGCGCAAGAGGTGTTCGGCCAACTCAAGGGCGTGAACGACTTTGACTTCAAAGAAGTCTCGTCCAAATTCACTGTCAAGGTGTTGATGGCAGCTTTGGGTTTGCCCATGGGCGATGAAGCCATCGTAGACGAACAAATTGTGCGCGACAACGCCGTGCTGATGGTGCAGTCCGATGCCCGCACCCGCACCAAAGGCCCCGAGCACATTGCCGCTTTCAACTGGATGAAGGACTACGCGGCCAAGGTCATCGCCATGCGCCGCGCCGAACCGCGCAACGACCTCATCAGCAACTTTGCGCTGGCCGAAATCGACGGCGACCGTTTGGACGACAACGAAGTGCTGCTGACCACCACCACCCTCATCATGGCGGGTGTGGAGTCTCTTGGCGGCTTCATGATGATGTTTGCCTACAACTTGGCCACCTACCAAGATGCCCAAAAAGCCGTGGTCGAAAACCCAGCCCTGCTGCCCGATGCCATTGAGGAAAGCCTGCGCTTCAACACCTCGGCGCAACGCTTCCGCCGCCGCCTGATGAAGGATGTCGAGCTGCACGGCCAAACCATGAAGGAAGGCGACTTTGTGTGCTTGGCCTACGGCTCGGGCAACCGCGACGAACGCCAGTTTCCCAACCCCGATGCCTACGACATCAACCGCAAGCCGCGTGGCCACTTGGGCTTTGGTGGCGGTGTGCACGCCTGCTTGGGCACCGCAATTGCCCGCATGGCGGTCAAGATCGCGTTCGAGGAATTCCACAAGGTGGTGCCGCAGTACAAGCGCGTGGCCGACCAACTGCCGTGGATGCCGTCCTCCACCTTCCGCAGCCCGTTGGTGCTGGAACTGACGACCGCCGTCTGATCCGCCCGACGCTTGCGCCCCGCAGCTTTTACACTGTGGGGCGCAAGCGTTTGTTGTTTGCGCTGCTGCCACGTTGGCAGTCTCTTCATTTACCGTTCAAGGAACCCGTCTCACCATGGCCAACATCACCTACGTCGAAGCCTCCGGCGCATCCACCACCGTCAACCTGCCAGACGGCTGGAACCTGATGCAAGGTGCCATCACCAACGGCATCGAAGGCATTCTGGGCGAATGCGGCGGCTCGTGCGCCTGCGCCACCTGCCACTGCTACGTGGACGAAGCACGCCTGGGCGACTTGCCCCCGGCCAGCGAATCTGAACTCGACATGCTGGAAAACGTGGCCGCCGAACGCCGCCCCAACAGCCGCCTGGCCTGCCAGATCAAAGCCTCACCGCTGCTCGAAGGCCTGATCCTCAACCTGCCCGCTACACAAGAATAAACCCCGACTGCCGAGACCCACACACCACCACACCACAACAGCAGGAGACACCACCATGAGCGAAGCAGCAGCGGGTATCGTCATCATCGGCGCAGGACAAGCCGGCGTACAAACCGCCGAAGCCCTGCGCAGCAGCGGCTACGAAGGCAGCATCACCATGCTGGGCGATGAGGCCGATGGCCCCTACCACCGCCCGCCGCTGTCCAAGGCCTGGCTGGCTGGCGACATGGAAGCGGCCCAACTGGTGATGCGTGCCCCCGAAATGCTGGCGCGCAAGCACATCGAGCTGCGTACCAGCGTGACCGTAACCGGCATCGACCGCGCGGCCAAGCGCGTGCTGCTGGCCGACGGCACCACCCTGCCCTACAGCGGCCTGCTGCTGGCCACCGGCTCCACCCCGCGCCGCTTGCCGCTGCCGGGGGGCGATGCCGCTGGCGTGCTGGCCCTGCGCAGCAAAAGCGATGCCAATGCCATGGCCGAACGCATGGCACTGTGCATC
>JBLIZX010000242.1:0-2479 GCA_048860285.1 Macromonas sp.
CGTTACCGAGCTGATGGCCGATATCAGCCATGCCAGCCAAGCACAAAGCCGGGGTGTGGCCGCAGTGGGCGAAGCGGTGGTGCAGATGGAACACGGCACCCAGCACAATGTGGCACTGGTCGAACAAAGCAGCACGGCTGCGGCAGGTTTGCAACACCGCGCCGATGAACTGGTGCGGGCGGTCGCGGTGTTCCAGTTGGGGCGTTGAATCAGTCCACGCCCATACAAACGTATTTGATGTGCAAGTAGTCGTCCATGCCGTGCAATGAGCCCTCGCGCCCCATACCCGATTGCTTGACCCCCCCAAATGGGGCCACGGCGGTGGAGATGATGCCGGTGTTGACCCCCACCATACCAGCTTGAATGCCCTCGGCCACGCGCCAAGCACGGCCTAGGTGCCCGGCGTAAAAGTACGCCGCCAACCCAAATTCGGTGGCGTTGGCCAAGGCGATGGCTTCTGCTTCGGTGTCAAAACGCAGCAGCGGTGCCACCGGGCCAAAAATCTCCTCATGCACAATGCGCATGTCGGGTGTCACGTCCACCAACACGGTCGGTTCGTAGAACGTGCCGCCCAACGCATGCCGCTGGCCGCCGGTCAATACACGCGCGCCTTGCTGTACGGCATCGGTCACCAAGGCTTCTACTTTGTTCAGCGCGGGTAGGTCGATCAACGGCCCCAGATGCACACCGTCGTCGGTGCCGTGGCCCACGCGCAGTGCCTGCACCGCCGCCGCCAATTTGGCGGCAAACGCCTCGTATACCCCAGATTGCACCAGCAAGCGGTTGGCGCAGACACAGGTCTGGCCCGTGTTGCGGTATTTTGAGGCCATTGCGCCTTGTACCGCCGCGTCCAAGTCGGCATCGTCAAACACGATGAAAGGGGCGTTGCCCCCCAATTCCAGTGACATTTTTTTCAGCGTGGGCGCACATTGTGCGGCCAGCAGGCGGCCTACCTCGGTGGAGCCGGTAAAACTGAGTTTGCGCACCACTGGGCTGGCGGTCAGCGCCCCACCAATGGCGGGTGCATCGCCGGTGATGACGTTGAACACGCCGGCGGGCACTCCAGCGCGGTGCGCCAGCTCGGCCATTGCCAACGCCGACAGCGGGGTTTGCTCGGCAGGTTTGACGATGATGGTGCAGCCCGCCGCCAGTGCGGGGGCCACTTTGCGGGTGATCATGGCCGCTGGAAAGTTCCAGGGCGTGATGGCGGCGCACACGCCCACGGGTTCGCGGGTGGTGACGATGCGCTTGTCGGGCCAAGGCGATGGAATCACTTCACCATACACGCGGCGTGCTTCTTCGGCAAACCATTCGATGTACGAGGCCGCATAAGCAATTTCGCCTTGGGCTTCGGCCAAAGGTTTGCCCTGTTCGCTGGTCATGATGAGTGCCAAGTCGTCTTGGTGTTGCAGCATCAGCTCGTACCAGCGGCGCAACACACGGGCACGGTCGTCGGCGGTGCGCCGTTTCCAGCACTCAAACGCCTGTTGTGCGGCGGTGATGGCTTGTTGAGCCGCCGCAGCACCCATGTGGGGCACGGTGCCCACCAGTACCCCAGTGGCCGGGTTACACACCTGAATGGTGGCACCGTTGTCTGCATCCAGCCACTGACCGTTGATGTAGCCCTGCGATTTCAGCAGTGTGGGGTCTTGCAATGTGAGAGACGTGGTCATGTTCAATACACCTGTGTTGCCGACGGGGGGACGGGGGCGTTTTTGAAGTGTTGGGCCAAATCGGTGGCTGCGCGCACCAACAGTGTGGTGTCCACACCCACGGCCACAAATTGGGCACCGGCTTCCAGGTACTGTTGTGCCAATGCCTTGTCGGTGGCGAGAATGCCTGCCGCTTTGCCCGCTGCCCGCACGGTGGCCATGCCATCCAGAATGGCCTGCTGCACGGCAGGGTGGCCCGGTTGCCCCCGGTAACCCATGGAGGCCGACAAATCGGCGGGACCAAAGAACACGCCATCCACGCCTTCCACGGCGGCAATGGCGGCCAAGTTGTCCAGCGCACGTGGGGTTTCGGCCTGTACCAGCAGGCACATCTCATCATCGGCGTGCGCAAGGTAATTGGTGACTTGGTTCCAGCGCGAGGCGCGGGCCAGCGCCGCTCCCACCCCCCGTATGCCGTGCGGCGGGTAACGCATGGCGCGGGCCATCAGCGCGGCTTGCTCGGCGGTGTCGATCATGGGCACCAGCAGGGTTTGTGCACCCACATCCAGGTATTGCTTGATCAGGGCCACATCGCCTTGTACCGGGCGCACCACCGGATGCACTGGGTAGGGGGCGACCGCGCGCAACTGTTCCAGCACCGTGCGCACATCGTTGGGGGCGTGTTCACCGTCAAGCAGCAGCCAGTCGTAGCCGCAACCAGCCAGTGCTTCGGCGGCGTTGGCATCGGCCAGCCCGACCCAAAAACCAATTTGGCGTTCACCGCTGGCCAAGGCGGCTTTGAAAGTGTTGCGTGGTAGGGGCATCAT
>JBLIZX010000243.1:0-6640 GCA_048860285.1 Macromonas sp.
AATTGCTCGTGCAAGTCCTCCAACATGCCGGGCACGCCCGCGCTCAAATCGTTGTTGAGCAAAATGGTGCACGGGTCAAAATGCTTGAGCCCGATGCGACGACCATTGCGGATCAGCGGCTCCAGCGTCACCTGCTCGCCATTGGGCAGGTTAAACGTGGTCGGCTCCTTGATCTCTGGGTTAAGCGAACCCAAACGCACATTGAGCCCAGCCTGGTAAAAAATCTTTTGCAACTGCGCCACGTTCATCAAATAGAACATGTTGCGGGTGTGGTTCTCGGGCACCAGCAACAGGTTCTTGGCTTCGGGGCAAATTTTCTCAATCGCCGCCATCGCCGCCTGCACCGCCAGCGGCAACATTTCGGGTGTCAGGTTATTCCAGCCACCTGGATAAAGGTTGGTATCGACCGGCGCAAGCTTGAACCCTGCGTTGCGGATGTCCACCGACGAGTAAAACGGCGGCGTGTGCTCCATCCACTCCAGCCGGAACCAACGTTCAATCACTGGGGTAGATTCCAGAATGCGCTGTTCAAGTTCGTTGATGGGGCCGGTCAGGGCCGTGACGAGATGGGGAACCATGGGCAGGTCGCTCTTAAAAAAACGGGCACAGCGCCCGCAAGGTTGCACGAAGGCCAATTGTAGGAACTGGGGCCAATGTCCACGATTTTCAATGCCAGCGGCACTGCAGTGCCCTTATTGCCCCTTATTTTGTGTACCCCACCCGGTATGATGCAGACTCTTTGCCCACATCTACCCCTCCACCCATGAACCGCAACCTCTGGCTGCTGGCCGCCATGCAAGGCCTGTTTCTGACCAACAACGTGGTGTTCATTGCCATCAATGGCTTGGTAGGCTTGAATCTGGCACCACAAGGCTGGATGGCCACCCTGCCCGTGATGGGGTATGTGGTGGGTGGGGCACTGTCCACCGGACTGGTGGCCCGCACCCAAGCGCGCTGGGGCCGCAAAGTATCGTTCCAGCTCGGGCTGGTGGTGGCGGTGTTATCGGCACTGCTGGGCGCTTGGGCCGTCAACGCTGGCCAGTTTTGGGTGCTGGTACTGGCCACGGTGGTGGCAGGCTATTACAGCGCCAACGGCCAGCTCTACCGCTTTGCCGCTGCCGAACTGGCGGCCCCCGCATTTCGCGAGAAAGCCGTCTCATTGGTCTTGGCCGGTGGGCTGCTAGGAGCCGTGCTGGGGCCCAACCTGGCCAACCACACCAAGGACGGCTGGGGCGCACCTTTCACCGGCGCGTACTTGGCCTTGGTGCTGGTGGCGTTGTTGTCGTTGCTGATGCTGTCGCTGGTGCAATTTCCCCATGAAAGCACGCGACAGACACAATCCTCCAACGGTCGTCCATTGCTCGAAATCGCACGACAGCCGGTATTTCTGGTAGCTACCATAGGGGCTGCACTGGGCTATGGCGTGATGAACCTGTTGATGGCAGCCACACCACTGGCCATGCAAGTGTGCGGTATGCCGTTTTCCGATGCCGCGCTGGTGCTGGAGTGGCACGTCATCGGCATGTTTGCACCGGGCTTTTTCACTGGGCACCTCATCAAACGTTTTGGCACCCTGACCGTGATGGGGGTAGGCGTGGCGTTGAATGCGCTGTGCATTGCGATTGCGCTGTCGGGCCAAGATTTGCACCAGTTCTTGGCGGCGCTGTTCTTGCTGGGCGTGGGTTGGAATTTCCTGTTTACCGGCAGCACCACACTGGCCATGCAAGCCTACCGGCCCGAGGAAAAAGACAAAGCCCAAGCCGCCATCAACTTTGCGGTGTTCGCCACCATGGCCTTCACCTCGTTCGCCTCGGGGGCGCTGGTCACCACCCAAGGATGGACGCTGCTGAACTGGGGTTCACTGGTACCTGTGGCCCTGACTGGGCTGGCCTTGCTGTGGCTGGCCACTTTGCGCCGTCAAGCGGCCTTGGTTCAGCCAGACCGCTGAACCGGCCCCACACTACGACGAACGTTGGCGGCGCTCCTCACCTTGGTAACGGGTGCTGTCAGTCCGGCGGTGGCGGCGCGTGGCCACCGGCGGCAGCGGGGGGTGCTCGCCTACATCGCTGGCCAGCCGGAACACCGCCACTGTCTCACCCAAGTGCTGTGCTTGCGCACGCAAACTCTCTGACGCTGCGGTGCCCTCCTGCACCAAAGCCGCATTTTGCTGCGTGACTTGATCAAGCTGCCCCACAGCCGCATTCACATCGGTAATGCTGCCCGACTGCGCCGTCGTCATGTGGGTGATGTCATCAATCAACGATGCCACCTTCTGTGCGTTGTTCACAATATCGCCAATCGTCAACCCCGCCTGGTGCACCAACCCGGCACCAGATGCCACCTGCGTCACACTGTGACCAATCAAGCCTTTGATCTCACGTGCCGCTTCGGCGCTGCGTTGGGCCAAACTGCGCACCTCACCGGCCACCACCGCAAAACCACGGCCCTGCTCGCCCGCACGAGCCGCTTCCACCGCCGCGTTCAACGCCAGAATGTTGGTCTGGAACGCAATGCCATCAATCACACCAATAATGTCGTGAATCTTTTGGCTGCTTTGGTTGATGGCATCCATGGTGGCCACCACCTGCCCCACCACCTCACCGCCGCGCTGGGCCACTGTGGCATTGGCCGCAGCCATCTCGCTGGCCTCGCGGGCTTTTTCGACCGAACGCTGCACATTGCCGGTCAACTGCTGAATGCTGGTGGCTGTGGCTTCCAAGTTGTGGTTGGCTTGTTCGGTACGGTGACTCAGATCTTGGTTGCCCGTGGCAATATCGGCACTGAATGCGCGAATGTGGTCAGAGGCTTGGCGCACCTCGCCCACAATGCGCGCAATCGAAGCCTGCATATCGAACAAGCTGCGCATCAAATCGCTGATTTCATCGCTGCCTTGCACATGCGCACGGGTACTCAAATCACCTCGAGCAATCGCCACAGCCACCGCCTCAGCCTGCTGCAACGACTGGCAAATGCTCTGCATATTGGCCACCGTGGTGGGCACCACCACCAGCACCGCCAAACCCACCAGCACCGCAAAAAACACCAGCAACCGCTGCCCTGCCGCTGCCGCTTCTTGCTCCGCTTGTTTGACCTCTTGCGCCAACAGTTCCTCCAAGCGCAGCATCTGGGCATCAATTTGCTCAAACGCTTGGTGTGCGGTGGCCAACAAAGCGTTGGCATCGGTCATCGTGGCGTAAGCCCCACTCGCCAACTGCTGCATCACTGGAGTCACAGCTTGGGCATAACGCTGCAATTGCTGTTCGGCATCGGCCGCAATCGGGTTGTCCGCATCTGCCTCGCCCGACTGAATGGCTTGCAACTGCGCTTGCACCGTGCGCAACACCGCATCCCAACGGCTCTGCGCCGCGCGGACTTGCGTCGGGTCAGCGTGTTGAATCAACATGTCGCGCTCATGGCGGCGCAACGCCCCCAAGCCAGCCACCAATTTGGACTGCGCCGCCATTTCGGCCACCGAATGCTCTACCAATGCAGTGTGCAGGCGCTGCATGTGAAACAGCCCCCACAAGCCAGCCACGCCCACCCCACACAACAACAGCAATACCACACCGATGGCACCAATCATGCGCAATCGGATCGAAAACCGGCGCATCAACAACATCAGATTCATTTTTCAGCCCCGGCAGCGTCTTTGAGCGCAGCTCTAAAAATTGCCATCGAGCAAGCCCATGTCCGGGCTGCTCATCAAAGACTCAATGTCCATCAGTATCAACATACGCTCTCCCACGCTGGCAATACCAGTGATAAAAGCGGTATCCACTTGGCTGTTCATGTCAGGGGCAGGTTTGATGCTATCGCGCTGCAGTTCCAGCACGTCCGACACCGAATCCACCACAGCGCCCACCACACGACCCTTCACGTTCAGAACAATGACGACGGTGAAACTGTTGTATTCCACCAACGCACAGCCGAGCTTGATGCGCAAATCCACCACCGGCACAATCACGCCACGCAAATTCACCACACCCTTGATGAAGGGCAGGGAGTTCGCAATTCGGGTGGGTTCCTCAAACGAGCGGATCTCCTGCACCCGCAAAATATCAATCCCGTACTCCTCAGCACCAAGACGAAACGTCAAAAACTCGGCGCTGCCTTGGGCACTGGCACCATTGGCAGACAGCGCATGGCCACCGCGCATCGACACACTCATGTAAGCTCCTTTGCTACTTCACGCTTGGACAGGACAGTTAAGTATCGGCCAAAACCCGCAACTGCCTAACAGTTGGCACAGCGTTTTTTCACAACAAGGTGAACACCGACAGCCCGTCGGACTGCAAACGTTGCACTCCACCCAGCTGTGGCACGGCCAAAATGGCAGCAGCTTCTGTCACGTGCGCACCCAATGCCTGCAACAGGCGTTTGCCCGCCAGCAAAGTGCCACCTGTGGCAATCACATCGTCCACCAGCAACACACGTTGACCGGGCAGCACCGCATCGGTGTGCAACTCTAACGTGGCACTGCCATACTCCAGTTCGTAGCTTTGCGACACCGTATCGTAGGGCAAGCGACCCTGTTTGCGTATCGGTATAAAGCCTACCCCCAACGCGTAAGCCAATGCGGCCCCCACCACAAAACCACGCGCGTCCAACCCGGCCACCGCTTCGGGGGCGTGTTGCGACACTTGGTAACGTCGGGCCAGCGTACTTACCAAAGCCTGAAACGCCTTTGCGTCCTGCAACAATGGGGTGATATCGCAAAACTGCACCCCCGGTACAGGCCAGTCGGGCACGGTGCGCAAATAGGCACGCAAATCCAAAGTCGAATGGTTCATGCCCCGATTATGGCCCCGAGGTTCAACGCCCCGACAGCAACAAAGTTTCGGCTTGCCCCAACACCTCGGGCACCCCCGACAGCATCAGGGTATCGCCCCCTTGCAACACCAGCCCGTCCTGCAACGCCACCGCCTTGCCGTTGGCTCGGCGCACACTCAACACCCGCACCCCCATCGCTTCGAGCGCCACATCGGCCAGCCGCATCCCCACTGTTTGACTGGCCAGCGGTAACGTTACTTTGGACAAACGGCGCTGATCCTGCTCATCGGTCGCTTCATCGCCATTGCGGTAAAAATGGCCCCGCAACAAGCTGTACCGTGCCTCACGCTGTTGCTGCACCAATTTAAACACCCGCCGTATGGGCACCCCCACCAGTGCCAGTGCGTGCCCTGCCAACATCAAACTGGCTTCAATCGCTTCCGGCACCACCTCGGTGGCACCAGCGGCTTGGAGTTTTTCCAAATCGTGATCGTCCAGCGTACGCACCACCACCGGCACATTCGGTGCATGTTCGTGCGCATGGCTCAACACCTTCATCACACTGGGGGTGTCCAAATACGTCACCACCACCGCACTGGCACGGCCCAAGCCCGCGGCCTTGAGCGCCTGCAACCGTGCCGCATCGCCAAACACCACCGACCGACCCGCCGCCGCCGCATGGCGCACCCGGTCTGGATCCGTGTCCAACGCCATGTACGGAATGCCCTCCTGCTCCAACATCTTGGCCAAGTTCTGGCCACATCGGCCATAGCCACAAATAATGACGTGCTTGTCTGCCGCCAGTGCCTTGCTGGCAATCTTGGTCATCTGCACCGATTGCATCAACCAATCACTGCCCGCCAACTTCATCACCAGCCAGTTGCTGGCCATGATGACAAACGGTGCCAACAGCATTGAAATCACCATCGATGCCAGCACCGGATTGAACAACTCCGGTGGCACCAACTTGTTCTGGTTGGCCAAACTCAACAACACAAAACCAAACTCACCCGCTTGCGCCAAATACAAGCCGGTGCGCAAGGCAGTGCCCACCGGCGCACCAAATGCCTTGGCCAACAGCGCAATCAGCCCAAATTTGAACACCAACGACAACACCAGCAGCAACAGCACCAACGGCCAACGCTCCACCACCAACCACCAATCCAGCAACATGCCAATGGTGATGAAAAACAGCCCCAACAATACATCGTGAAACGGGCGGATGTCGGTTTCCACCTGGTGCTTAAACTCGGTCTCGGCAATCAACATGCCCGCCACAAACGCACCCAGCGCCAGCGAGAGGCCTGCGTGCTCCGTCAACCATGCCAACCCCAGTGTAATGAGCAACAAGTTCAACATGAACAACTCGTCACTCTTGTGCCGTGCCACCAGCGTTAGCCACCAGCGCATCAATTTCTGACCACCGGTCAGCAACACCGCTAACAACACCACCGCCTTGAGCAGTGCCAGGCCCAATTCGGTAAACAGTTCCTGCGGCGGCGCACCCAATGCAGGAATCAGTACCAGCAACGGCACCACCGCCAAATCTTGGAACAACAAAATGCCCACCACCCGCTTGCCGTGCTCACTCTCCAGCTCCAACCGGTCGGCCACCAGCTTGACCACAATCGCGGTTGAACTCATCGACATCACCCCACCCAGCGCCAGCGCGGTGTACCACTCCAACTTCCACCACTGCGGCAGCAGCCAGTCCAGCGCCAGCGACGCCAGCGTGGTCAGTACCACCGTCAGCACCACCTGCGCCAGCCCCAGCCCGAACACCAGCCGCTTCATGGTCTGCAACTTGGGCAAGCTGAACTCCAGCCCAATCACAAACATCAAAAACACCACCCCAAATTCCGCCAGATAA
>JBLIZX010000244.1:0-5210 GCA_048860285.1 Macromonas sp.
ACTGGGCCGCCGGGTACAGCCGTTCGCCGTGGGCATCGCGCTGCGGCAGCGGAAACCCATAGCGGCGCTCCCACATGCGCAACACATCTTTAGAGAGTCCGGTATCGCGCTCAACGGCGGCGATGTTGAAACTGAGGTCACTCATTTTGTCCAGTACAAATATATAACAAACCGTTGACAAGCTGGCGGTTGAAAACTATATTATGAACAAAACACTTGTTTGTCCAGTACAAAATCCTCTTCCTAACCCACCATTTGTATGCAACCCAGACACCGCATCGCCGTCGTGGGCGCTGGCATCTCCGGTCTGGCCAGTGCTTGGCTGCTGAGTCAACAGCACGATGTGACCCTGTTCGAGGCCGGTGCCTACTTGGGCGGCCACACCAACACGGTCGATGTGACGCTGGAAGGTCACACCCACCCGGTCGATACCGGCTTTCTGGTTTTCAACGACAAAACCTACCCCAACCTGATTGCGCTGTTCCAGCACCTAGGTGTGGCCAGTGTGCCGACCGAAATGTCCTTCGCCGTCAGCCTGCAACAGCCCGACTTGGAATGGGCGGGCAGCACGCTGGGCACCGTGTTTGGCCAGAAGCGCAACCTGCTGCGGCCCCATTTTTGGGCCATGCTGGCCGACATTCTGCGCTTCAACCGCGAAAGCACCGCCTGGCTGGCCCGCAACACCGACAGCACACGCAGCCTGCAAGATTTTTTGGACGCGGGCGGCTACTCCCGCGCCTTTGCCGACTGGTACCTGCTGCCGATGGCGGCGGCCATCTGGTCGTGCCCCACCGGGCAAATGCGCGCCATGCCGCTGGCCACTTTTGTGCGCTTTTGCCACAACCACGGCCTGCTGCAAGTGTTGGACCGCCCGCTGTGGCGAACCGTGCAAGGCGGCGGGCGTGCATACGTGCGCCGAATCGCGGCTCAACTGCACGACATCCGCTTGGCCTGCCCAGTACACCAAATCGCCCACAAAGTGGACGGCCTGCACGTCACACACGCCCAAGGCCGCGAACGCTTTGACCACGTGGTGCTGGCCTGCCACAGCGACCAAGCCTTGGCCCTGCTGGGCGACAGCGCCAGCGCGGCCCAACGCCAAGTGCTGGGGGCCATCCGCTACCAGCCCAACCGCGCCGTGCTGCACACCGACCCCGCGCTACTGCCGCGCCGCCGCGCGCTGTGGTCGGCGTGGAACTACTTTGCCGGTGCAGGTGACGCAGGCGAGCAGCCGGTCGGGGTGTCGTACCTCATCAACAAGCTGCAACCGCTGCCATTCCAGACCCCGGTCGTCGTCACGCTCAACCCGGCGCGTGAGCCCGACCCAGCCCACGTGCTGGCCGAATTCGATTACGCCCATCCCGTGTTTGACGATGCGGCCATTGCCGCGCAGGCGCAACTGGCCTCGGTGCAGGGCACCCACGGCATCTGGCTGGCCGGGGCGTGGGGCGGTTACGGCTTTCACGAGGACGGCCTCAAGTCGGCACTTCGCGTGGCCAACGGCCTGGGCGTGCGTGCCCCCTGGCAAGCCCCCATCTGAGGCCCACACCATGCACACCACACCGCAACTGCTGCTGGGCCGGGTCATGCACCGGCGGCTGCGCCCGGTGGTCAACGCCTTCACCTACCCCGTGTTTTACGTGCAGTTGCCGCTGCGTCGTCTGGCGGCATGCCAGAACCGCGTCTTTTCAGTGGACCGCTGGAACCTGCTCAGCCTGCACCAGCAAGACCACGGCGCGCGCGACGGCAGCCCCTTGCTACCGTGGATCGAACACCTCCTGCTCACCCACGGCCTGCCCGCCGATGGCGAGATCGTGCTGCAAACCTTTCCGCGGGTGGGCGGCTTCGTGTTCAACCCGGTCAGCTTCTGGTATTGCCACGACCGCAACGGCGCGCTGGTCGCTGTGCTGGCCGAGGTCAACAACACCTTTGGCGACCACCACCACTACCTGCTGCACCGCAGCGGCACGCCCCTGCCCAACGGCGCGGAACTGCGCGCCGATAAAACCTTCCACGTCTCGCCCTTCAACGTGGTGGAAGGGGGCTACCGCTTTCGCTTCCGCCAGCACGGTGATCTGACTGTGGCCCGCATCGACTACGACGACCACCAAGGCGAACTGCTGCTGACCGCCATCTCGGGCCGGGCACAAACCTGGACTCCCCGTGCGCTACTGGGCGCGCTGCTGCGCATGCCGCTGCTCACGGCGGGCGTGTTCTGGCGCATCCACTGGCAAGCCCTCAAGCTCTGGGCCAAAGGCGTGCCCTTTCACGGCGCACACGTCGCCGCCCCATCCGTTCCGCCCTCCTCGCCATGAACTCCACCCTGACCCTGCGCGCCAGCGCCGCCCCGTCCCGCCGCGACACCCGGCTGGTGTTTGACCTGCTTGCCGCCCTGACGGGAGGTCGGCTCGAAATCCGCCTGCCCGATGGCTCCAACACCGTGCTGGGCGACGGTGAACACGGTGTAAGCCTGCACATCCACGACGAAACGGTGTTCAGTCGGGTGCTGGCGCGCGGCGACATCGGTCTGGCCGAGTCTTACCTGGACGGTCACTGGGACTGCACCGACATCTCCGGCCTGCTCACACTGCTGGCACGCAACCACGCCGCGCTCAAACCGTTGGTGTACGGTGCTTGGCACCGGCTACTGTTGGCGCGGGTACGGCATTGGTTGCACCGCAACAGCAAAACGGGCAGCCAACGCAACATCATGGCCCACTACGACTTGGGCAACGACTTCTACCGCCTCTGGCTCGACCCCAGCATGAGCTATTCGGCGGCCCTGTATGGCGACCACGACCCCACCACCACACCGCTGGAAGCGGCGCAGCACGCCAAATACCGCCGCATCCTGCAATGCCTGCAAGCCCAACCGGGCCAGCGGGTGCTGGAAATCGGCTGCGGTTGGGGCGGTTTTGCCGAACTGGCGGTGGCCGACCGCCTGCACGTCACCGGCCTGACACTGTCGCCCGCGCAACTGGCTTGGGCCCAGCAGCGCGTACCGCAGGCCAACCTGCGCCTGCAAGACTACCGCGACAACCACGAACAATTCGACCACGTCGTCTCCATCGAAATGTTCGAGGCCGTGGGCGAACGCTTCTGGCCCACCTACTTTCAGAGCGTGGCGGCTGCGTTGCGACCCGGCGGCAAGGCCGTGGTGCAAAGCATCACCATCCGCGACGACCTGTTTGACCGCTACCGGCGCGGCACCGATTTCATCCAGCAATACATCTTCCCCGGCGGCATGTTGCCCTCACGCCAAGTGTTCCGGGCCGCAGCGGCACGCCAAGGCCTGCGCGTGCAAGATGAATTCGCCTTTGGCACCGACTACGCCCACACCTTGTCCACATGGCGGCACAACTTCGAAGCCCAATGGCCCGCCATCCACGCTTTGGGGTTTGACGACACCTTCCGCCGCCTGTGGCGGCTGTACCTGGGTTACTGCGAGGCCGGTTTTCTGGCCGACACCATCGACGTGGTGCAATTCCAACTGGAGCACCACCGTGCGTAACCCCAAACAACTGCTGGCCGCTGCCGCCGTCGCGCTGGGCCTGAGCGCGTGCAGCTCCACCGGCGTGGAACAGTACCGCGCGGCCCAACCCGAACTTCAACTCCAGAGCTACCTCAACGGCACCCTGGATGCCTGGGGCATCTTCCAAGGCCGTGGCGGCGAGGTGCAAAAACGCTTCCACGTCGTCATCCACGCCCACTGGCAAGGCGATACTGGCGTGCTGGACGAACACTTCCAATGGTCTGACGGCACCACCTCGCGCCGGATCTGGACATTGGTCAAACAGCCCGACGGCACCTTCCGGGGTACCGCCGACGACGTGGTGGGCAAGGCCCTGGGTGAGGTGGCGGGCAACGCGCTGCGCTGGCGCTACGTGCTGGCCTTGCCCGTCAACGGTAAGGTGTACCACGTCGACTTCGACGATTGGATGTTCCTGATGGACAACAAGGTCATGCTCAACCGCTCCTACATGTCCAAATCGGGCATCCGGCTGGGCGAAGTCACCCTCACCTTCGTCAAGCGGGACTGAGGAGCGGCGGGCATGGCCCTCAACCCCAAGATCACCGACTGGCGCGGCAAGCGCGTCTGGCTGGTGGGTGCCTCCAGTGGCATCGGTGCTGCCACCGCGCACGAGTTGACCCGGCGCGGTGCTCGGCTGGCGCTGTCGGCCCGGCGGCTCGACAAACTGCAAGGTCTGAACCTGCCCCACGCTCTGCTGCTGCCCTGCGATACCACCGACAGCGCCAGCTTGGCCGCCGCTCGCGCCCAGTGGTTAGCAGCTTGGGACGGTATCGACCTGGTGCTGTACTTGGCGGGCGACTACGTGCCCATGCGGGCCGACACCTTCGACCTTGCCACCGCCGAACGCGTGCTGGAGGTCAACTTCCACGGCGCGCTGCGGCTGCTGGACTGCGTGCTGCACGACCTGCCGCCGGGTGGCGGTATCGCCTTCGTGGCCAGCGTGGCCGGTTACCGGGGGTTGCCCCAAGCCCTGTGCTACGGGCCGGGCAAGGCCGCGCTCATCCACCTCGCAGAAGTGCTGCACTTCGACCTGGCCCCGCGTGGCGTGGGCGTGTGGGCCATCAACCCCGGCTTTGTGGCCACACCACTCACGGCACAGAACGACTTTGCCATGCCCGCGCTGCAAACCCCCGAACAGGCCGCGCGCGCCATCGTCGATGGCCTGGGCACGGGCAAGTTCGAGATCCACTTTCCGCGCCGCTTCAGCGGCTGGCTCAAGTTCATGGTCCTGCTGCCCTACCGCTGGTACTTTCCCCTTGTCCGCCGCCTCACGGGCGGTTAGCACCATGCCCCACCTCGATGGCCTGATCCAGTTCTACAACAGCTTCGCCCCGGCCAGCGTCGCCCGCTTTGCCGACTTTTACAGCGCCGATGCCTACTTCAAAGACCCGTTCAACGAGGTACACGGCATCGTCGCTATCCAGCGCATCTTCAGCCACATGTTCACGCAGGTCGATCGCCCCAGCTTTCAGGTCATCGAACACGTGGCCGATGCCAACGGTGCCATGCTGGTATGGGCATTCCACTTCCAGTTCAAAGGCAAACCACAACCCCACGTGCTGCACGGCACCTCGCACCTCAAATTCGATGCCCACGGCAAAGTCTGCTACCACCGCGACTACTGGGACACCACCGAAGAGCTGTACATGAAGCTGCCCGTCATCGGCCCCGTGGTGCG
>JBLIZX010000245.1:0-2251 GCA_048860285.1 Macromonas sp.
CGGAGACCACCGACCAGCCTGTGCCCAAGGCAGCCAAAGCCAAGAAACCCACGCCCGAGGAACTCAAGGCCGCCAAGGACGCCAAGACCGAGGCCAACCGTCGCCTCAACGAGGAGCAGCAGGCCCGCCGCGCCGCGCAAGGCCGCAAACTGCGCCCCTTCGTCAAGAGCCATATCTACAGCCACGCTGTGATGCGTGACACCGTGCAATTGGACGACGTGGAATGCCTGCGGCCCTTGGCCCTGGGGGTGCACAAGATTTTCCTGGCCCAGCTGCGCACCATGCCCGAGGCCGAGGGCTGCTCCAACCTGCTCATCACCGACGCCATCAAGTCCGTGATGCACGCACACGTGGCCAAGCCGCAGTACCTCAGCGGCATGCTCAAGTTCGAGCACCGATTCACCCTCGAAGGCAACCCCGCCGAGCCCATCGACGAGGGCCAACGAGCGCGCGCCCAGGAAATGCAGCAGCAGCGCCACCGCAAGCCCGACATCAAGTCCGAAGAAGCGCCGCCATCAGCCTGATATCCGCACGGGTGTCTCAGTCCACCGTGGTGGTCTTGAGCTTCTCGACTCGTGTCAGTGCGGTCTCCGCCATCCCTTGGGCCTTCGCCACTTGGCGCAAGGCCAGCTGCAAGGCCGGTTCGTCTTCCAGTGCGATGACCGCATCCAGGTAGGCTGCGGCCTCGGTGGGATCGGTCAGGCTTTGGAGCAGCTCGTCCTCGTAGCTGATATCACGTGGTGCGTTCATGGTGCGGTGTGGAAGCTGGGGTTTGAGGTGCAGTGGAACAGAAAACCGGTTGACATCCTCCGAAGCGATGAGATTGCCCGGACGGGTGTATGGCGCAGACACCTCTTGCATCCCCCATCACTCAACCCCTGAAAACAATTTGTTTCTTTGTTTCTTTATTCGTTTGTTTATTAGTTGGTTTGTGTTATGATGTGGCTTCCACATCCAAAAAAGAGCAGCCATGCGCCCTGTCGAGTTCTCCGATGAAGCCATCATTCAAGCCGGTCAGGCCCTGCGCCAGGCTGGGCGCAACGTCACGGGCTTTGCCTTGCGCCAGAAGATTGGTGGTGGCAGCCCCACTCGGCTGCGGCAGGTGTGGGACGACCACTTGTCCAGCCTGACCGAGACACCCACCCAGCCCGTGGCCGAGTTGCCGACGGAACTGGCGCAAGCGGTGGCCAGCCTCACGCAAACGGTGAACGAACGCATCATGGCGTTGGTGGTTGAACTGAACCAACAGGCAATTCAGTCCGCCGAGGGTCGTGTGCAAGAGGTGTTGCGTACCAGTGACGAGCAGCAACAGCAAGCGAAGGAAGAGTTGGCCGAAGCCGCAAGCGCCGTCAGCGAACTGGACACCCAAATTGTGGCGGCCCAAACTGAGGTCGAAACGCTGACCAGCCAGCTGACCGCCTCCCAGGCGCAGCTGCAAACCCAGGCGATCGAACTCGCTCAATTGCGCGAACGTCTGGCCGCTGCCGAGGAAGCTGGCCGTGCCGCTGCACAGGCCCACGCTGCCGAGCTGGCCCAGAGCCGCGACACCGCCGAACGCCTGCGCGCCGAACTTGATACCTTGCGTGAGACCTCAGCCAACGAGCTCAAAATGGTGTGGCAGGAGCTGGCCAGCGCCAAGGCAACGGCTGAAAACGATGTGTGTCACGCCCGCGACGAGGCACTGCGCCACCAGCAGGCCGTGGACCAGGTCAATGGCCTGCTGGTACAACTGCGTAACGAACTGGCCCAAGCCTGCGAGCTGGCGGCTGCGGCACGCGAAGAAGCCGCAGGTCTGCGTGGCCGTGTGGAAGCGGTGGACAGCCAACGTGCCGAGCTGCTACAGGTGTTAGCAGGACGAACGCAAACCGGCCAAGTGCAGGCGGACCTGGCACTGTGAGGGCAGGACAGTGGTCGGCGTCTATTGATCGCCCGTAGTCCCGTCCACGAACCTGTCCCACAATGATTTTTTGAACCAATCGGGCATGAACTCCACTTTCATTTCCAGCTCGCAACCGTCGGTGACTTCCGCTATCCAGACTTTCTCATCACCAGAGTTGTCAAAGATGTAGGCGCGGTCTGTGCAAGTCACGGCATCGAACAACAGCCCCAAAGACCGTTGGTAACGGCTGCGGATTTTGTCCTCCGGTACAGGGTGCCCACCCATGGCCACCCTATGCTCCACACGTGCCACGTTGATGTCCGCGTCTTCAGTTGCCACAAAATACAGGTAAGTCCTGAATCCAGCAGCCCG
>JBLIZX010000246.1:0-2992 GCA_048860285.1 Macromonas sp.
GGTGCCGCTGCACTTCATCAACGCCAACACCTCGCCCGCCGTCAAGAACGACAAGTGCGTGGTCAACCACGTGATGACCGAAATTGAAATCGAGTGCCTGGCCATCCAGCTGCCCGAATTCATCACCGTGGACCTGGGCAATGTGGTAGCTGGCCAAAGCATCCACGCCAACGACTTGGTGCTGCCCGCTGGCGTTAAGATCGTCACCCACGGCAAGCCCAACCCAACCGTAGCCACCATCGTGGCGCCGGTGGAAGAAGTGATTGCCGCACCGGTGGCTTCCGCTGCGACCGACAAGAAGGGCAAGAAGAAGAAGTAATTCTTCGGCTTGTGCTTCGCTTCAAGGCCCGCTTTGTGCGGGCCTTTTTGTTGACACCAACCGCACAACAGACAACACCATGATCAAACTGCTGGTGGGCCTGGGCAACCCTGGCCCAGAATACGAGGACACACGCCACAACGCCGGCTTCTGGTGGCTGGAGGCGGTGGCGCGCGAACTGAAGGTGACGCTGCAACCCGAGCGCAGCTATTTTGGCGTGATGGCGCGCACCACGTGGGAAGGTCGTCCGCTGTGGCTGCTGGAGCCCATGACGTACATGAACCGCTCGGGCCAAGCGGTGGGTGCGCTGGCGCGCTTCTTCAAGATTGCCCCGGAAGAGATTTTGGTGGCCCACGACGAGCTGGACTTGCCCCCCGGTGAGCTGAAACTAAAGAAAGGCGGTGGTCACGCCGGGCACAATGGCCTGCGCGACATCCACGCCCAGCTGGGCAGCAGCGATTACTGGCGCCTGCGCATCGGCATTGGCCACCCCGGCGACAAGTCCGAAGTGGCCAATTGGGTGCTGAAAAAACCCGCCCCCGACCAGCGTGAGGCGCTGCACGCCAGCATCGACCGCGCTGTACGCGCCCTACCCGACCTGCTGCATGGTCGCATGGAAAAGGCCACGGCCCACATCCACACCAGCAAACCACCCCGGCCCAAACCGCCACGGCCTGCACCGCCCGCAGCGGCGACTTCCACACCCGACGCTTCCAACGGCACCTGAACCGGCACGGTGGCCACCAGCAGCGGGCCACAAAAAATGGGGGGGTGGCCATCGCGCACCGCCACAAGTTTGTACCATGCGTGGCGCGCCCTATTTTGAAAGTTGCCATGTCCGCCCACTCCACATCCCCAACCCTTGCTGCCGACCAGGCGGCGCGTTTTCGTGTAATTGTGGCGGGCGTGTGCGCCTTGATTTTGACGATAGGCTTGGCGCGGTTTGCGTACACGCCGCTGCTGCCTATCATGCGGGAACAGGCAGGCCTGTCGCACGTGGCTGGGGGGTGGCTGGCCACCATCAATTACGCGGGTTATATGTCGGGGGCGCTGCTGGCGGCTTCGGTAGGGGACATGCAGCGCAAGTTCACGCTGTACCGCTGGGGCTTGGTGGTGGCTGTTATCAGCACACTGGGCATGGGCCTGACGCAGAACGTGGGGTGGTGGGCGGTGTGGCGTTTTGCCGGTGGGCTGGCGGGCAGCGCAGGCATGTTGCTGGCCTCGGGCTTGGTATTGAACTGGCTGGTGCGCCACCAGTTCCGACCCGAACTGGGCTTGCACTTCATGGGCGTGGGGCTGGGCATTGTGGTGTCCGGTCTGGGCGTGGGCCTGATGGTGGACTGGCTCACGTGGCAGCAGCAGTGGCTGGGGTTGGGCTTGCTGGGGCTGTTGTTTGGGGTGCCCGCGTGGTGCTGGTTGCCCGCACCGGCCATGCTGGCCGGTACCACTCAGAGCAGTGCAGCGGCCCCTGCCCCACCAAGTCCGCGCTGGATGGGCTTGATGACGGCAGCGTATTTTTGTGCGGGCTTTGGTTTCGCCATCAGTGCCACGTTCACGGTGGCGATTTTGGCCAAGTTGCCGCTGCTGGCGGGTCAAGCGCATTGGGTCTGGGTGCTGGTCGGGTTGGCCACGGCCCCCGCCTGCTTCGGGTGGGACAAGGTGGCCCACCGCATCGGGCACATGGCGGCCATCATGTGGGCGTTTGCGTTGCAAACTGTATCGCTGGTGTTGCCGCTGGTCAGCCAGAATCCTGCGCTCAACGTGGTGGGTGCGGTGCTGTTTGGGGCCACATTCATCGGCATTGTCAGCCTAACGCTCACGGTGGTGGGGCGGCGTTTTCCGGCCAATCCGGCCAAGGCAATGGCACGTATGACCCTTAGCTACGGCGTGGCCCAGATTGCCGCCCCGGCCATGACAGGTTACATCGCCGATGCCACCGGCAGTTATCAAGGGGCGCTGCTGGTCACGGTTATCGTGATGACGGCGGGGGTGGTGTTGCTGGGATTGCTGCGGCGGGAGGAGCGGCTGCATCCCTCACCGTTGCAAGCCGCGCCGGTCAAGGTATCGCACGCCCCCTGAGCGGTGCCATCAGGATAGGCCTCAAATGGCAGCTTGCAGACGCTGGTACTTGAGCAGCAGCACGTCGCGGCTTTCCACATGCTCAGGATGGATGGGAATGCACTCCACCGGGCACACCTGCACGCATTGCGGCTCGTCAAAATGGCCCACACATTCGGTGCAGCGGTTGGGGTCGATCTGGTAGTAGTCCGGGCCCATCGAGATCGCATCGTTGGGGCATTCCGGCTCGCACACATCACAGTTAATACATTCGTCGGTGATCATCAAGGCCATGCTGGGGCGCTCCGTTCAACGCTCGACCGGGCCGGTGACCACGCGCAGCTGTGCGGCCACGCCGGGGCTGACCATTTGGGATACATCAC
Source organism: Macromonas sp. (assembly GCA_048860285.1). Lineage (GTDB taxonomy): Bacteria > Pseudomonadota > Gammaproteobacteria > Burkholderiales > Burkholderiaceae_C > Macromonas_A. The sequence continues at coordinate 2,761 of JBLIZX010000246.1, forward strand.
CGCCGAGTTTGGCAATCTCGCGCACCAGTGTGCTGGAGATGCACTGCAACTGCGCTTGCGGCAGCAGGAACACGGTCTCCACACTGGGCAACAGCTTGCGGTTCATCGCCGCCATCTGGGCCTCGTAGTCAAAATCGGCCACGTTGCGGATGCCGCGCACCACGGCACAGGCACCGTGTTCGCGGCAAAAGTCCATCATCAGGCCTTCGAACGGCAACACGCGCACCTGGGG
>JBLIZX010000247.1:0-17224 GCA_048860285.1 Macromonas sp.
GCGGACACGATGTCGGCGTAGCGCGACAGAATCCACATTTGGGCTTCTTCGCTCCAAAAGCACGGAAATTCGTCGCGCAGGCGCTTGTAGTACGGAAACGGATCGGCATCAACAGCCGGGGAATAAGGATCGAAGTGGAACACGGGAGTGTCTCCTCAGTGGGGTCGTTTTGAGTCTCCACTGTAACGGAAAGGCAGTCCAATCGATGGTGATTTTTGAATTAAAAAATGGTACTTTTCGTTCAAAATACGGAGTGCCATGCCACAATCATTTTCCTCCTCTTCGCGTGTTGCCGATGCCGTTTCGGGCCGCAACAGTTTGCCCATTCCCCGCTTTGCCCTCTATGGCGAGACGGCCATGCCAGGGCAAGACTTGCTGCACATTGAAGAAGTGCAGTCGCGCAGCCGCTTGTACCATTGGGAGATTGAACCCCATGTGCATCAGGGTTTGTACCAGGTGCTGTGGCTGTACCAAGGCTCGGCAGACGTGGTGCTGGACGAGTGGCGCGAGTCGGTGCAAGGCCCCGCCGCCGTGGTGGTGCCGCCAGGGGTGGTACACGGTTTGCGTTTTGCCCCCGACACCGATGGTTTGGTGTTGACGTTGAGCGCGCGTTTTCTGGTGGAAGGCGAATTTGATGCGATGGGTGAAGCGTTTCGGGCCTTGTTTTCGGCTCCGGGGGTGGTGCGTTTTGCCGTCACGCCCGAAGAAACGGATGCCACCGTGCAACGGCTCGACGCATTGTTCCGTGAATTGGCGGCGGAGTTTGTCTTGCCCGGCAACGCCGAATCTCCCGTGGCGGGCTGGCTGACGCGGGCGCTGGTGTGGCGCTTGGCGCAGGCGCGGGCCTTGTGGCGCGACCAGCACGGAGGCGAACGTGCGTACCGGCACCAGGCGCTGTTCACCCGTTTTTTGCTGCTGGTGGAGGCGCATTTTCAGAACCACTGGTCGCTGGAGCAGTACGCCTCGCGGCTGGGCTTGAGCACGGCCCGTTTAAACCGACTGGCGCGGGCCGAAAGCGGGCGCAGCGCCTTGGAGCTGGTACACGAGCGCCTGACGCGGGAAGCGTGTCGGCGGCTGGTGTACATTGCTGCACCCGTTGCCCAACTGGCCGAAGAGCTGGGTTTTGCCGATCCGGCCTACTTTTCGCGCTTTTTCAAGCGCCGCATGGGCCTGAACCCGCACCGCTGGCGACAGTTGCAGTTGGCGCAGCAGGGCAATGGGATGCCGGTGTCAGACCATCATGAATCAAAGCACGAAGTCGGCGGCTGACACACTCGTCACGCCCGTCAATTCGAGCTGGAATTCTGCGGCCAGATCGCGGTCGGTGCTGCCATAGACCACACCATTGTCAAACCACAGCGCGCCGTTGGCGTTGCCCAAGTTCAGGTTGGCGCTGGAGCCAATGAACTGGAACGCATCGTTGGTGCGGTTGCCGACCTGAGCGTCAATTGCCGACAAGTCGATGGTATCGCCAGCTGCAAAGTCGGTGATCACATCGCGGGTGCCCAGCGTCAGGCCCACCTCGCTGGTGGCGTAGTACTTGTACACATCGTTGCCGGAGCCACCCGTCAGAACGTCTTTGCCCAGACCTGCAAAAAAGTCGTCGTTGCCTTCACCACCAAACAATTCATCCGCGCCCGTGCCACCAAACAGGTCGTCGTCACCTTCGGCTCCATAGAGGTCGTCATCGCCGTTGTTGCCGCGCAGCACGTCGTTGCCCAGTCCACCAGCGTAGTAGTCGTTGTTGCGGCCACCGTTGTACTGGTCGTCGTTGTCGCTGCCGTGGTGGCTCGCATCCCAAGTCATGGCGCTGCCGGTGTTGGTGGTGCCGGTGTAAGTTTTGGAGATTTTTTGAAATGTGCCATCCCCATCGGCATCGGCGTACACCACCGTTTCGGTCAGGCCGCGCTCTACTTCGGTTTTGGTCACCGTATGGCTGGTGGCATCGTAGGTGAACGTTTCGTTGGCATCGATGGTTTCCCGCTGGGTTTGGCCATGTTCGACTTCGTACACCGCTGTCACGCTGCCGTTGGCATCCCGCTCAAATTGGTAGCCATTTTGGACAATCGGGCCGGGTGCTGGTACGTTGCCGCCGCTCTGTGCATAGCCTTCACCGCCTTTCAGGAAGATTCCGTCCTGGTTGGCATCGGTGTAGGTGGTGACTTCTTGGCTGCCATCGTCCCATTCGGTTTTGGTCACAGTGTTGGTTTGTGCGTCGTAGGTGTAGAACTCGTCGCTGTCGATGCGTTCGTACTGGGTGCGACCATTCTCGATTTTGTACACAGCTGTCACCGCACCATTGGTGGCGTTGATGGTGAACTGGTAACCCTTGTTGGATGAGTCGCTCATGGTGTGTGTCCTGTGCAAAGTGATCGGTGATTGCCGAATTGGCCCTTGCAATGTAGAAAGTTCTGATTAAGGTCAAATTAAACAGATGTGTTGCGTAGCACTTGGCACCACGGCTTCGAGTTGTTCGCGCAGCCAGCGGTGGGCGGCATCGTGCTGGTGGCGCTGGTGCCAGATCAGGTACATCGGCAGGGTGGGGCAGGGGCAGGGCAGGGCCACGCTGGCCAATCCGCTGAGCAGGTGACGCTGCAACAGCCCCGGTGCGGTGGCCAGCAGCCGACTGCCACGCACAAAGGCGGGCAAGGCGGCAAAACCCGGCACCAACACGCTGCAACGGCGGCGCAGGCCTTGTCGTTCCAAGTACTCGTCCACGTCCAGGCGGCGCTGGGGTTCGTACAGCACGGTGATGTGCTCGGCGGCGAGGTAATCGTCCAGGTTGCGGGGTGCGTCGCGTGTGGCGGGGTCGTAAAACACGCGGTAGCGGTCTTCGAACAGACGTTTTTGCAGGATGTCGCCGCCATCGGGCGGGCGTGGGCTGATGATGAGTTGGCAGTGTTCATCGCGCAGCATGGTCAGCGTGGGCACGTCGGAGGCGATGACGCGCAGCACCACGGCGGGCGCTTGTTCCCGCAGGCGTTGCACCAGCGCAGGCAGCAGCGTGTCGCGTTGGAAGTCGTTGGCCGCAATGGTGAAGGTGGTGTGCCAGCGGGCCGGATCAAACGCCGCACCGGCGCGGGCAAAGCGTTCCAGCTCGCGCAACAGTTCGCGGGCTTGGGTGGCCAAGGCCTCGGCCCGCGCAGTGGCCACCACGCTGCGGCCCGATTTGACGAACAACGGATCGTGCGTGATGGCGCGCAGCTTGTCCAGTTGGTGGCTGACGGCGGATTGCGTCACGCCCAACCGCTGGGCTGCGCCGGTGACGCTGCCCGCTTCTACCACCGCTACCAGCAGTTGCAGCGCCCGGGCATCCAAATCTGACCAATCGAAATAGCTCATGGGTAATATGATGAAGAATCTGTTTATTTGTGGCCTAAAGGCCCGCATACTACCGCCACAACACACCGTTTTTTTGCAGGAGACCACCCCGTGTCCCAGACCTTGCCCCCCATTCCCGGCACCGTTTTGTTTGACAGCGACATGGCCAAAAAAGGCTACGCGCTCAACAAGATGTGTTTCTCCTTCAACGACGAAGCCAACCGCACCGCGTTCTTGGCCGATGAAGAAGCCTACATGACGCAGTACAGCCTCAATGAGCAGCAGAAAGCGGCCATCCGTTCGCGCCAAGTGCTCGATCTGTTGGCAGCGGGCGGCAACGCCTATTACTTGGCCAAGTTTGCTGGCATCTTCGGGCTAAACATGCAAGACATTGGTGCCCAGCAAACCGGTATGACCGTGGAAGCGTTCAAGGCCAAGCTGGTGGCCGCCAACTTCCAATAAACCGACACAAGGAGCACAGACATGGCACAACTCATCGGCGGCTTGGGCACGTCACACATTCCCGCCATTGGCGGTGCAATCCACAAGGGTTTGCAACAAGACCCGTACTGGGCCCCATTCTTCAACGGTTTCCCACCCATCCGCGAATGGCTGGGCGAGAAAAAGCCCGACGTGGTGGTGATGTTCTACAACGACCACGGCCTGAACTTCTTCTTGGACAAGATGCCGACCTTTGCTGTGGGGGCGGCCACGCAGTACAACAACGCCGACGAAGGCTGGGGCATCCCGACACTGCCGCCATTTGCCGGTGAAATCGATTTGTCGTGGCAAATCATCAACACCCTGATCGACAAAGAATTCGACGTGGTGACCTGCCAGGAAATGTTGGTGGACCACGCTTGCACGTTGCCGCTTAAGCTGTTTTGGCCCGATGAGTGCCCGGTGACGATTGTGCCGGTGTGTATTAACACGGTGCAGTTTCCGCTGCCCAAAGCCAGCCGCGTGTATGCCATGGGCAAGGCGGTGGGGCAAGCCATTCAGGCGTGGGACAGCGACAAAAAGGTGGCCGTCATGGCTTCCGGTGGCCTAAGTCACCAGTTGGAAGGCCAGCGCGCCGGTCACATCAACAAGAAGTTTGACCTGCAGTTCATGGAAAGCTTGGTCAGCAACCCAGAGTGGGCCACCCAATTCAGCATCCATGAGCTGGTGGAAAAAACCGGTACCCAAGGCGTGGAACTGCTGATGTGGCTGGCCATGCGTGCTGCTCTGACCAACGCGGGCTCGGGCGTGCGCAAGGTACACAGCAACTACCACATCCCGATCTCCAACACCGCCACCGGCCTGATTGCGCTGGAGACATTGGTCTAACACGTTGTAGCTGTGCGTTGTCACACCAGCGGCTAAGCTGCTGGTTTTTTTTAACTATTTTTTGTTAAATTACAATTTATCTTATGTTAATTTTTCAAAACATTACAAATCAAAAGAAGAAATTTACCGATAGAAATATAACAAATCTTCAATGTCGCTTCCCCGCCCCGATTTGTTCGTCAAGAGACCATGCAATCGTCCGGGATGCGACACTTAAGCGCACCCGCCGAAGAGGAGACAAACGAAGTTGACATGGGCTTCCATCAAAGTTGTGATGGTCGCCATCGTCTCTCACTTCACACCAAAATTACAGATGACCTCGTCGGACGCTTACGACGCTTACAGATTTTATAGGTGTGAACCATATCAGGCCGCTTGGGGCGACATGAGTAAATCGTGAGATGGTGCATTTTTTGCTTGTCCACAAGCATTTGTCCATCTCGATTGATCCATGTCTTGGCACGCCCATTTGCAACTTAATTACCACCGCAACGCCCACGCACAAACGGTGTTGCAGCACCAGCACCACGGCCCGTTGCGGGTTTTTAAAAGTCTGTATCCCGAAGGGCCAGCGGTGTGCCACAACGTCATCGTCCACCCACCGGGAGGGCTGGTGCAGGGGGACTGTTTGGAGGTAAATGTGCAGGTGGGGCAGGGAGCGCATGCCTTGTTGTCAACGCCAGGTGCTACGCGTTTTTACCGATCCACCACTGGGGAGCAGGCGCGCCAGACGGTGCGTTTGCACCTGGAGGCGGACGCACGTCTGGAATGGTTGCCGCTGGAAACGATTGTGTACGACGGCTGCCAAGCCGTGAACCATGTGGAAATGCACTTGGCCCCGGGGGCTGAATTGATGGCTTGGGATGTGGTCAACCTGGGGTTGCCTGCTGCGCAGCAACCGTTTGCACACGGTCGGTTGGAGCAGCAAATGCACTGGCCTGATGTGTGGCTGGAGCGCGCAGTCATTGCTGCCGACGATGACCGTCTGCTGAACAGCCCGGTGGGGCTGGCTGGGCACACCACACTGGCCACTTGGGTGCTGGCGTGTGGCTCGCCGTTGTTGCGCCAGCGGCGCGAAGCGTTGTTGGCTTGTGGCCGTGCGGTGCTGGATACGCACACCCCATAGGGCGTACACGTGGGCATGACATGCCCCAACGACCACATGTTGGTGGTGCGTGCGCTGGCGCACCAAGTAGAGCCGATGATGGCATTGTGGCAAGCGTTGTGGCGTGCGTGGCGACAAGAAGCTTGGCAGATGGACAGCAACCCACCACGCATCTGGGGTGTGTAACGTGGCCGTGGTGGCGCAGGTACGCCACCTTGTACGCCATCTGGCGTACAGACGAAACTGGGTGCAGTTCCTAACATTAAGCCGTGTTCCCCACTCTCTGCTCTGTAAAGGAAACCGGTATGTCCACCACCACCCGTCGTTTTACCCTCAAATCTCTGTCAGTCGCTGCGGCTGTGTCTTGTTTGGGTCTGTGGGGTATTTCTGCCCACGCTGCCGACACCATCAAGGTCGGGGTCTTGCACAGCCTGTCGGGCACGATGGCCATTTCTGAAACCGTGCTTAAAGACACGGTGCTGATGGCGATTGATGAAATCAACGCCAAGGGCGGTGTGTTGGGCAAAAAATTGGAGCCAGTGGTGGTGGATCCTGCGTCTAACTGGCCGCTGTTTGCCGAAAAAGCCAAGCAACTCATCGACCAAGACAAAGTGGCTGTGACCTTTGGTTGCTGGACTTCGGTAAGCCGAAAGTCGGTGTTGCCGGTGTTTGAAGAGAAAAACTCGCTGTTGTTTTACCCGGTGCAGTACGAGGGTGAGGAACTGAGCAAGAACGTGTTCTACACCGGTGCGGCACCCAACCAGCAGGCCATTCCGGCGGTGGAATACCTGATGAGCAAGGATGGCGGTGAGGCCAAACGCTTTGTGCTGTTGGGTACCGACTACGTGTACCCACGCACCACCAACAAGATTTTGCGTGCGTTCCTCAAGTCCAAGGGCGTGGCTGATGCCGACATCATCGAGGAATACACCCCGTTTGGTCACAGCGATTACCAAACCATCATTGCCAAAATCAAGAAATTCTCGTCCGAAGGCAAAAAAACGGCGGTGGTGTCCACCATCAACGGTGATTCCAACGTGCCGTTTTACAAAGAACTGGGCAACGCAGGCCTGAAGGCCAAAGACGTGCCGGTGGTGGCCTTCAGTGTGGGGGAAGAAGAACTGCGGGGCGTGGACACCAAACCTTTGGTGGGCCATTTGGCGGCATGGAACTACTTTATGAGCGTCAAGAACCCCGCCAACGACGAATTTACCAAGAAGTGGGCCGCTTACGCCAAGGCCAAGAACATCCCTGGCCACAAGGACAAGCCGTTGACCAACGACCCGATGGAAGCCACCTACATTGGCATCAACATGTGGGCACAGGCCGTGGCCAAGGCCAAATCCACCGATACCGACAAGGTGATTGCCGCCATGGCGGGCCAAACCTTCAAGGCTCCCAGTGGTTTTACCGCCACCATGGACAAAGAAAACCACCACCTGCATAAGCCGGTCTTTATCGGTGAGGTCAAGGCCGATGGCCAGTTCAAGGTGGTGTGGAAGACCAAAGCTCCGGTGGTGGCCGATCCGTGGAGCGACTACATCGCCGAGAACAAGGGCAAGGCCAACGTGCCAGCCAAGAAGTGAGGCTGGGGGCGGGTAGGGCGTGAGCAAACGCCCGCCCGGTGTGCTTGAAACGGGCCGCCGCGCTGCGGCCCGTGGTTTTGTGGCGGGAAGTCGAAAACATGCGACGGCAAATCATAATCAGTGCGCTGCGGCGCATGGCCTGCGGCCTCGGACTGGTGGGGGCGGTGTGTCTGCCTTGGACAGCAGCGGCCGTGACGGCAGAACAAGCCCAATTGTTGGCCGAAGGTGATGGCGACGAGCGTGTGGCGGTGGTGATGCAACTGGCGGCAAGCCCAGTCGCCGCCGACCACGCTTTGGTGCGGGCGTTGGCCGACGAGGCGGTGCAGGTGCAGGGCAACCAAGTGCTGGTGGTGCAGGATGGCACCAGTCGAGATGCCGTCACGGGGCAAACCGTCACCCCCAACGAACAGGCCGAAGACTTGGTGGTAAACAACCGCCTGCGGGCTGCGCTGGACACTGCGCTGGCAGGTATGGACGTGTTCACCGACGATCCCGTCCGCCAACACGAGGCAGCGTTGGTGTTGCAGCGCGGCGCGTTGGACGACCCTACCCCTGCCCAATTGCCGCTGGTGGAGCGTGCGTTGTCGCAAGCCGATCGGTTAACCGCATCTGCCAGGGACGCATTGTTGTTGGCACAAGCGGCGTTGCATTTGGGCAGCGATGAGGCGGCACAGCGCACAGCGGCGGCCCGAAAACTCGCCGAAGTCCACCAACCGATGGTGAAAACCCTGCTGGCACAGCGCCTGCAAGTCGAAACCGATCCGGCGGTGCAAACCGCTCTCAAACAGGCCTTGACCCAAGTGGAGCGTGCGTTGTCCATCAGCGCGGTGCTGGGGGAATTGTTCACGGGCATGAGTTTGGGCTCTATCTTGCTGCTGGCGGCATTGGGGCTGGCCATTACCTACGGGCTGATGGGCGTGATTAACATGGCGCACGGCGAGCTGATCATGATCGGGGCTTATGCGACCTACGTGGTGCAGGGTGTGTTTCAAAAATACCTGCCCGGTGCGTTTGATTGGTATTTGCTGGCGGCGTTGCCGACGGCGTTTCTGGCCTCGGCACTGGTGGGTGCCGCGATGGAGCGCAGTGTGATCCGGTTTTTGTATGGCCGACCACTGGAGACGTTGCTGGCGACCTGGGGTTTGAGCTTGGTGCTGATGCAAGCCGTGCGCAGCCTGTTTGGTGCGCAGAACGTGGGGGTAGAAAACCCCAGTTGGATGAGCGGCGGCATCACCCTGTTGGGGGGGCTGACCTTGCCGTGGAACCGAATTCTGATTGTGGCTTTTGCCGCTGTGGTGCTGTTGGCGGTGGCGTTGCTGATTGGCAAAACCCGCTTAGGCCTGTTTGTGCGTGGCGTGACACAAAACCGCCCGATTGCTTCTTGCATGGGGGTCAACACCGCCCGCATCGACACTTACGCCTTTGCGCTGGGTTCTGGGATTGCCGGACTGGCCGGTTGTGCCCTGAGCCAAGTGGGCAACGTGGGGCCGGACTTGGGCCAGAACTACATTGTGGACAGCTTCATGGTGGTGGTGCTAGGGGGCGTGGGCCAACTGGCTGGCACGGTGTACGCCGCGTTGGGGCTGGGTATTTTGAACAAGTTCCTAGAAGGCTGGGCCGGTGCGGTGCTGGCCAAAATTGCGGTGTTGGTGTTCATCATCGTCTTTATCCAAAAGCGTCCGCAGGGTATTTTTGCCCTCAAGGGCCGCCAGGCTTGACACCCAGGAGAGCAACATGACGATTTCAATTTTGAGCGCACAAGGCTTGCCGCAGAAAGGTCCGTTGCTGACGCGCAGCGGCTGGGGTGCCATTTTGGTGGCGTTGCTGGTGGTGTGCGCAGTGGCACCCGTGCTGAATTTGGTGGTACCTGCCGACAGCGTGTTTCACTTGAGCGACTACTGGTTGGGTTTGCTGGGCAAGATCATGTGCTACGCCATTTGCGCGTTGGCGATGGACTTGATTTGGGGCTACACCGGCATTCTGAGTTTGGGGCATGGCCTGTTTTTTGCACTGGGTGGTTATGTAATGGGCATGTACCTGATGCGCCAAATCGGCCGCGAGGGCAGTTACCAAAGCGATTTGCCCGACTTCATGGTGTTTTTGGACTGGAAGGAGCTGCCGTGGCATTGGGCTTTGAGCGACAGCTTTGTGGCCACGCTGCTGCTGGTGGTGCTGGTGCCGGGATTGGTGGCGTTCATCTTTGGCTACTTTGCGTTCCGTTCGCGCATCAAGGGGGTGTACCTGTCCATCATCACCCAGGCACTGACGTTTGCGGCCATGCTGCTGTTGTTCCGCAATGAGACCGGCTTTGGCGGCAACAACGGCTTCACCGATTTCAAGCGTATTTTGGGCCTGCCACTGGCCACACCCGAGATGCGTGTCACCCTGTTCGTGCTGACGGGTTTGACCCTGTTGGGGTGCTATCTGCTGGCACGTTGGTTGGTGAACAGCAAATTTGGCCGCGTGTTGCAGGCCATCCGCGATGCCGAAAGCCGCGTCATGTTCTGCGGTTACAACCCGCTGCCGTACAAGTTGACGATTTGGGTGATTTCGGCGGTGATGTGTGGTGTGGCTGGGGCGTTGTACGTGCCGCAGGTGGGCATCATCAACCCCGGCGAGATGAGCCCCGCCGCCAGCATTGAAATGGCGGTGTGGGCAGCGGTGGGCGGGCGGGCCACGCTGGTGGGGCCGATTGTGGGGGCCTTTCTGGTCAACGGTGCCAAGAGTTGGCTGACCGTGACCTTCCCCGAGTTCTGGCTGTATTGCTTGGGCGCGTTGTTCATTGTCGTGACGTTGTTTATGCCCCGTGGTGTGGTGGGGCTGGTACAGCACATCCGCAACAAGAAAGGTGGTGGCGCATGACCCCCGATTTGATGGAAGCTGGTGCCGAGCGCGCCCAACGCGCACGGCTGCAACCGCCGGGGCAGGGCAAAACCGCCTCGGGCGACCAAGCGGCGGCATTTTCTAGGCCCGTGGTGCCGGGGCAGGTGGACACCACGCATGGCCGCATCTTGTACCTAGAAGATGTGTACGTGAGCTTTGACGGCTTCAAGGCCATCAACGGCCTGAACTTGGACATTGCGCCGGGGGAATTGCGCTGCATCATCGGCCCCAACGGAGCGGGCAAAACCACGATGATGGACATCATCACCGGCAAAACCCGGCCCGACAGTGGTACGGTGTTCTTTGGTTCCACCATCGACCTGTTGCGCTACACCGAACCCGAAATTGCCGCACTGGGCATAGGCCGCAAGTTCCAAAAGCCCACCGTGTTTGAGGAACTGAGCGTATTCGAGAACCTGGAGCTGGCGCTGGCCACCAACAAACGTGTTTGGCCCAGCATGGGCTTCAAACTCAACGGTGCGCAAAAAGACCGGTTGGCCGAGGTGTTGCAGACCATCCACTTGAAAGACGCGGTGACACGCCGTGCGGGTGATTTGAGCCACGGTCAGAAACAGTGGTTGGAGATCGGCATGTTGCTGATGCAGGAGCCCAAACTGCTGTTGTTGGACGAGCCCGTGGCGGGCATGACCGACGAGGAAACCGCCCGCACCGCTGAGCTGTTCCTCAGCCTTAAAGGCAAGCACAGCCTGATGGTGGTGGAGCACGACATGACCTTCATCCGCGCCATCAGCGAGAAAGTGACGGTACTGTGCGATGGTTCAGTGTTGGCCGAGGGTACGCTGGATCAGGTGCAAGCCGACGAACGGGTGATTGAGGTCTATCTGGGCCGCTGAAGGACGTATGGACATGCTGCACATCGACAACATCCACCAATATTATGGCGGCTCCCACATTCTGCGTGGTGTGACGCTGGAGGCCAAGGCCGGTGAAATCACCGTGGTGCTGGGCCGTAACGGCGTGGGCAAGACCACGTTGCTCAAAAGCCTGATGGGGCTGGTGCCCATCCGTGCCGGACACATTGTGCTGGATGGCCAGCCGATTGAAAAAACCACCCCTTACGAGCGTGCCCGGGCGGGCATTGGTTATGTGCCACAGGGCCGCGAGATTTTTGGTCGCTTGACCGTACACGAGAATCTGCTGATGGGACTGGCCACGCAACCGGCCAGCACGCCCATTCCGCCACAGTTGTTTGAGCTGTTTCCGGTGTTGCAACAGATGTTGCAACGCCGAGGTGGTGATTTGTCGGGTGGACAACAGCAACAACTGGCGATTGCGCGCGCGCTGGCCCCCAAGCCCAAGTTGTTGGTGCTGGACGAGCCGACCGAAGGTATCCAGCCCAATATCATCAAAGACATTGGCAAGGTGCTGAAAAAATTGGCCCAAGAGGGCCTCAATGGTCAGCCGATGGCGATTGTGTTGGTGGAGCAGTACTACGACTTTGCCGAAGAACTGGCCGACCGCTATTTGGTGATGGAACGCGGCGAGGTGATTGCCAGTGGCCCCGGTGCAGAAATGCCCGAAAAAGGCATCCGACAACTGGTGGCCATCTGATAGGAGACCCTTATCCACCTGGCCGTTGCAGCGCCTTGACCCGCTGCATGGCCATGGCGGTGGCGGCGGTGCGGGTTTCCACCCCCAGCTTGGCGTACACCCGCTCCAAGTGTTTTTTGACGGTGGCGGGACTGGCTCCGAGGATGTCGCCAATGTCGCGGTTGATTTTGCCTTGTGCCACCCAGTACAGCACCTCGGCTTCACGTGCGGTCAGGCCAAAAGCATCGGCCAGCGTGTCGATGACGCTGCCGTCTGAGCTTTCTTCCATCACGATGAGCCAGTCGCCCGCTTCGCCGGTTTCTTCATCGTCGCCAATTTGGCGGTGCAGGCGCAAGGTCAGCCGGTGCGGGCCGGCGTGCAGGTGCAAGCGGGGTGGTTCCACCAAGCGTTGTGCGTCTGGCAGGTGGCGGCGCAGCCATTGCAGCACGGGTTCGGGCGTGATCGGGGCTTCGGTGCCACAATAGCGGCGCAGCAGGTCACGGGCCAGCGGGGTTTGCCACATCAGACGGCCATCGCGTGCGCGCACGGTGCAAGTGGCGTAGCCAAACGCATCCAACGCGCTGCGGGCCTGCTGGCGTTCTTTGGCCCCTTGGTGGGCTTGACGCGCCGCTTGCAGGTGGACACCCATGCGGGCCATCACCTCCAGCGGCTTGACAGGTTTGGTCACGTAATCCACCCCGCCCACGCTTAACGCTTTGACGAGGTGTTCGGTCTCGGTCAACCCGGTCATGAACAAGATCGGGATATGGGCCGTGTCGGGGTTGGCCTTGAGGCGTTGGGCCACTTCAAAGCCATCCATGCCGGGCATCATGGCATCGAGCAAAATCACATCGGGCTGGGCTTGGGCGGCACGTTCCAGCGCGGCCGGGCCGTTGAGCGCCACCAGTACGGTGTAGCCCGCATCGTCCAGCGTATCGTGCAGCATGGCCACGTTGTCGGGCACGTCGTCCACGATCAACACCACGGTGTCGTTGAGGTCAGCGTTGTTCCAAGGCATAGGGTGCGGTGCTCTCTGGTTCAAGGGGTGGGTTGGAGTTGTTCCAGAATGGCTTCAAAGCGAAATTCCCGTGCCAGTGCCTTGAGGGGTTGTGCCCAAGGTGCTATCTCTGGGTGGCTGGTTTGCAGTGCGTCCAGCCGTTTGACAAAACCACGGTAGTAGCCCAGTTGTGCCAGCTCGCGCAGGCTGTCGATGGCCTCGGTGGACAAACCGTGTGCTGCGTTGCGGGTGAGTTGGGTGGGGGCAGGTGTTGGTGGGGACGATGGTGTGGTGTATTGCCACTCCAGCAGCAAGCGTTGTTGCAGCCACGCCAGCAATTCGGTGCGTCGCACGGGTTTGACCAAAAAATCGTCAGACGGCAGGTTCACGTCGTTGTCCAACCCCTTGTCGAAGGCATTGGCCGACACCACCGCACATGCTGGGGACGGTTGCAGCGGCAGGCGGCGGATATGACGCAGCGTTTCCCAGCCGTCCATGCCCGGCATGGCCAAGTCCATGAACACCACATCGGGGCACAAACCGGCTTGCAGTTGTTGCAAAGCGTCTTCTCCGTGGGTGGCCAGATGCACCTCAAAGCCGAGGGGTTCCAACCAACGGGCCAACAATTGGCGGTCGGCTTCCTCGTTGTCCACCACCAAAATACGCCGCCGGGGGCCTGCGTAGCCGCTGCATTGCGCCAGTGTCACCGAGGACGGGTTGCCGCTGCTGGCTGCGTCGCTGGCGTACACCTCGGGCAAAAAGAGTTTGCAGCTGAAGGTGGAGCCTACCCCCAGTTCGCTGTGAACGTTCATGTCGCCACCCATCAGGTCGGTCAGCATTTTGGCAATGGTCAAGCCCAGCCCGGTGCCGGGTTGTGTCTGGCCGTGGCCAGCGCGGGCAAAGGGTTCAAACACGCGCTGGGTGTCGGTGGCCGACATGCCGGGGCCGGTGTCGATGATTTCAAATACCGCCATTTCGCGCCGGTAGCGCACGCGCAAGCACACCTCACCGTGTTGGGTGAATTTGACGGCGTTGCCCAGCAGGTTGATCAAAATTTGACGCAGGCGTTTTTCATCGGCCCGCACGGCGCGGGGCCACCAGTCCGGTTCATCAAAGCGAAATTGCAGCCCCTTGGCTTGCGCTTGCAATTCAAACATGTGGGCCACTTCCTGCACGGTGGCCCGCAAGTCTAGGGGGCGCTGTTGCAAGGTGACTTTGCCCGATTCGATGCGCGCCACGTCCAGCGTGCCTTCAATCAGCGAGAGCAAATGTTCCCCACCCCGCAAAATCACGTGGATGGCGTGGGCGCGCTGTGGCGGGATCTCTGGGTCTTCTTGCAACAATTGGGCGTAACCCAGAATGCTGTTGAGCGGTGTGCGCAGTTCGTGGCTGATGGTGCTGATGTAGCGCGTTTTGGCCTGGTTGGCGTGGTCGGCTTGTTCACGGGCACGCTCGGCCACCTGTTTGGCGTGTTGCAACTGTTCGTCGGTGCGTCGGTGCGATTCAATCTCTTGCACCAGCAGCCCGGTCTGGCGGCGCGATTCTTCCTGTGCTACCTCGCGCCCATTGCGCGCCAACACCAGCCACCACGCTACCACGGCCCAAGCCATCAGCAGCACAGCGTACGCTTTCAAGAACCCTGCCCGCAACAAGGGGGCCAACCCGGCGGGCAACCCTGTCAACTCTTGCCGGTACAACAGGCCCAGCACCCCGGCCAACAAGGGGGCAATCACCATCATCAACAGCAGAAAATGCGCCAGTCCAGCGTCGAGGTAGGGCCACAATGCGCGTGGCAGCAGGCGTTGCAACAGGGTGTTCCATTGCACCAGCAGCCGCGCCTGGGGCTTGCACAAATCGTCGCAACGCGCATCCAGCGAACAGCACAGCGAACAGATGGTGCCTTGGTAGGCGGGGCAGTGGGTGGTGTCGGGCGCTTCAAATTCACCATCGCACACCACGCAGCGGTGCAGGGTGGGGGTGGTCACGCAGGCGGAGCAACCACCGGTACAGGCCGAGCCACTGGGGCTGGTGGCTGCGGCACTGCTGGTGGGCATGGCCAAAGGCCGCGCCACGTAATAGCGCCCCTGTGTGGCCCAAGCAATCAGGGGTGATGTGACCAACGCGGTCAACATGGCCACCACCGCCGAAAACGCCTGTGCGGTGTGGCCCAATGCGCCCAAATGCGCTGCCACCGACAGCACCGATGCCAACCCCATGGCACCCACCCCCACCGGATTGATGTCGTACAAATGGGCACGCTGGAACACAATACCCCGTGGTGACCAACCCAGCGGTTTGTTGATGACCAGATCGGCCACCACGGCCATGAACCACGCAATCGCAATGTTGCCGTACAGGCCCAGCACTTCGCCCAGTGCTTGGAACAGATCCATCTCCATCAGCAAAAAGGCCATGAACAAGTTGAACACCACCCACACCACCCGCCCTGGGTGGCTGTGTGTGAGCCGTGCAAAAAAATTGCTCCAAGCCAGTGAACCAGCGTAAGCGTTGGTCACGTTGATCTTGAGTTGGGACACCACCACAAACAGCGCCGTGGCCCACACCGCCCAGCCGTAGGGCAACAGGTACTCGTAGGCGGTCAGGTACATCTGGTTGGGATCAACCGCACGTTCGGCGGGCACCATGTGTTGCAGTGCCAACCACGCCAAAAACGCACCGCCCAGCATCTTCAACACCCCCGGCACCACCCAACCCGGCCCTCCGGCCAGCACACCCAACCACCACGCCCAACGCCGCCCCGGCTGTGGCGCGGGCATAAAGCGCAGGTAATCGGCTTGTTCGCCCATTTGCGTGATGAGCGCCACCCCCACCGTGAGGGCAGCACCAAACAGGTGCCACTGGAAGGCACCCCCTTGGCCCGATTCCCCGGCGTAGTGCATGAACCGTTGCCATGCACCGGGTTCGTGCCACACCACCGCCACGTAAGGGGCCAGCATCATCAACAACCACAGCGGTTGCGTCCACACTTGAAACCGGCTGATGGCCGATACCCCATGCATGACCAATGGCAACACCACGAGCGCGCACACCGCATAACCCCACACCGGCGGTATGCCCAGGGCCAACTCCAACGCGTAGGCCATGACCGCCGCTTCCAGCGCAAAAAAGATGAACGTAAACGAAGCGTAGATTAGCGATGTGACGGTAGAGCCAATGTAGCCAAAACCTGCCCCGCGCGTGAGCAAATCCATGTCCACTCCGTAGCGGGCCGCGTAAAAACTGATGGGCAACCCCGCCAACGCAATGATCAACCCCGTGGCCAAAATGGCCCAGAACGCGTTGACAAAGCCGTATTGCACCAACAGCGTGGCCCCCACCGCTTCCAACACCAAAAACGAGGCCACCCCCAACGCTGTGTTGGCGACCCGCGACTGCGACCATTGCCGAAACCGTTGTGGGGTGTAGCGCAGTGCGTAATCTTCCAGCGTCTCGCTGGCGACCCAGCGGTTGTAGTCGCGCCGCACCTTCACGATGCGTTGGATGGGCTCACCCGCTGGGGGGGAACTGGTGGAGGAGGAAGAAACAGGCTGCACACCGCGAAAGCAGCATCTTTCATGCCACCAGTGTGGGGGTTGGCACAGCTTTTGCTATCACCACGGCATGGACCTGACACCTCGCGAAAAAGACAAACTGCTCATCTTTACCGCCGCGCTGCTGGCCGAACGCCGCCGTGCCCGTGGCCTCAAGTTGAACTACCCCGAAGCCGTGGCGCTGATCACCGCTGCGGTCATGGAAGGTGCGCGCGATGGCCAAACCGTGGCCGAGCTGATGAGCGCAGGCCGCAACGTGCTCACACGCGATGACGTGATGGATGGCGTACCCGACATGATCCCCGATATCCAAGTCGAGGCCACGTTCCCCGATGGCACCAAACTCGTTACCGTCCACCAGCCCATTGTTTGAACCTGTTGGCTGTGGTGGCCAACCGATCACCGGAGTTTTCTCATGATGTCCTTGCGTTCTCTTGCCTCTGCTGTGTTGCGTGTTGCACGGCGCATTCTGGTGGGCCGTGCCGCTCCGGTGGGGGTGTTTGGGTTGTTGGCGGGTGTGGCGCACGCGCACGATGGACATGGCCTGCTGGGCAGCCACTGGCACGCCACCGACGTACTGGGCTTTGTAGGCGTGGGGGCAGCACTGGTGGCCGCTGTGTGGTGGGGGCGCAAATGACCCCCGGTGAATACCTGATCGACGATGGTGAGCACCTGCTCAATCCGGGCCGTCGCACCATCACGCTGGTGGTGTGCAACACCGCCGATCGCCCCATACAGGTGGGTTCCCACTACCATTTTGCCGAAACCAACGCGGCGCTGAGTTTTGACCGCCAAGCCGCGCGCGGTATGCGGCTCAACATCGCCAGCGGCACGGCGGTGCGTTTTGAGCCTGGTCAGCAACGCACGGTCGAATTGGTGGACTACGCGGGTGAGCGTGTGG
>JBLIZX010000248.1:0-5094 GCA_048860285.1 Macromonas sp.
CTACACTAACGCCATGCACATCACCAAAGACACCATCGTCACCCTCAGCTACCGTGTCAGCGACGCACAAGGCAAACTGCTGGAAGCCAGCGATGCCCCGATGGCCTACCTGCACGGCGGTTACGGCAACACCTTTGAAAAAATTGAAGCCGCGCTGGAAGGCCAAACCGTGGGCTTTGCCACCACCGTGGTGCTGGCCCCCGAAGATGCCTTTGGCCCGCGCGACGAGAGCCTGGTACAAACGATTGCAAAGACCGACTTTCCGCCCGGCGTAAAGGTGGGCGGCACCCTGCGCGGTGTGGCCGATGACGGCGGCGAGCGCATCTTTACTGTGGTCAAAATCAAAGGCCCGCAAGTGATTCTGGACGGCAACCACCCACACGCGGGCAAGACGCTGCGCTTTGCCGTCAAGGTGCTGGACGTACAAGCCGCCAGTGCCGAGGAAATTGCACACGGCCACGCCCATGGTGCGCACGGGCACCAGCACTGAAACCGCCCAACCATAAAAAACCCGCCACTGGGGCGGGTTAGTTGTTGGCGGGCACGCTGGCCAGCGCAGACGCAAGGTTCAGGCCATCAAGCCGACACCACGCGCACCATTTCCAAGCACTTGGCGGCATAACCCCATTCGTTGTCGTACCAAGCCACGACCTTGACGAAGCTCTTGTCCAGCGCCAAACCGGCTTCGGCATCAAACACGCTGGTGCAGTTCTCGCCACGGAAGTCGGTGGAGACCACTTTCTCGTTGGTGTAACCCAGCACGCCTTGCAGGCCACCTGCGCTCACGGGCGTTTCCGACAACAACTTCATCTGGGCACAGATCTCTTCGTAGCTGGCCTCGGCGTTGAGTTCCACGGTCAAGTCCACCACCGACACGTCGGACGTGGGCACGCGAAAGCTCATGCCGGTCAGCTTCTTGTTCAGTTCCGGGATCACCTTGCCCACCGCCTTGGCCGCACCGGTGGAGCTGGGGATGATGTTTTCCAGAATGCCACGGCCACCGCGCCAATCTTTGCGCGAGGTGCCGTCCACGGTCTTTTGGCTGGCGGTGGCAGCGTGGACGGTGGTCATCAGACCACGCTTGATGCCCCACTTGTCGTTGAGCGCCTTGGCCACTGGGGCCAGTGCGTTGGTGGTGCAAGACGCATTGGACACCACGGCCTGGCCGGCGTACTGGGTGTGGTTCACACCGTACACGAACATCGGCACATCGTCCTTGGACGGAGCGGAGATCACCACTTTTTTGGCACCCGCATCCAGGTGGACTTGGCAGGTGTCGGCGGTCAAGAACTGGCCGGTACATTCCAGCACCACGTCCACGCCCATGTCGGCCCACTTGAGCTGCGGGTTGTCGCGCTCGTGGCTCAACGGAATGCGCTTGCCGTTGACGATCAGGGCTTCGTTGCCTTCAAAGGCCACATCACCTTGGAAGCGGCCATGCACGCTGTCGTACTTGAGCATGTAGGCCAAGTAATCGGCGGATTTGGGGTCGTTGATGCCGACGACTTCGATGTCGGCAAAATCGCGGATGGCAGCGCGCAGCGCCAGACGGCCAATGCGGCCAAAACCGTTGATACCTACTTTGATGGTCATGGAGTTACACCTTTTGAATCAAGACACGGAATCGTGGAACACGACGCTGACGGGCGGCTGATGCACAACCGACCCAGCTCCGCCAGCGCGGGGGAATGGCGGTCGGTCAGGCCTTGCTGGCCAGCACGGTGTTGACGGTAGCGGCCACGTTCTCGGCGGTAAAGCCGAAGTGCTGGAACAGCACCGGTGCGGGGGCCGATTCGCCGTAGGTGTCGATGCCCACCACGGCGGCGCAACCGTATTTCCACCAGCCGTCGGTGGAGCCCATTTCGACGGCGATGCGCGGCACGCCCTTGGGCAGTACTTCGGACTTGTAGTCGGCGCTCTGGCGGTCAAAGGTGGTGGTGCTGGGCATGGAAACCACGCGCACGGCCACATCTTGCGCGGCCAGCAGCTCTTGCGCTTTCACGGCCAATTGCACTTCGGAGCCGGTAGCGATGATGACGGCCTTGATCTTCTTCTTGGCCTTGAAGCCGACATCGACGGGATCGCTCAGCACGTAAGCGCCTTTGGCCATGCCATCCAGCGCTTTTTTGGGCGCGTAAGGCAGGTTTTGGCGGCTGAGCAACAGCGCGGTGGGTTTGTCGGTGTTTTGCAGCGCCACGGCCCAGGCCACGGCGGTCTCGGCGGTGTCGGCGGGCCGCCACACGTCCAGGTTCGGAATCAGGCGCAGGCTGGCAGCGTGCTCAATCGACTGGTGGGTCGGGCCATCTTCGCCCAAGCCGATGGAGTCGTGGGTAAAGACGTGAACCACGCGCTGCTTCATCAACGCGGCCATGCGGATGGCGTTGCGCGAGTAGTCGCTAAAGGTCAGGAAGGTGCCGCCGTAGGGGATGTAGCCACCGTGCAGCGCCACGCCGTTCATGATGGCGGCCATGCCAAATTCGCGCACACCGTAGTTGATATGGCGGCCACCCACGCCCGCTTCGTTCTTCACCACGTGGCCCGCCGCGTCAAAGCGCAGGTTGGGGGTGGATTTGGTGTTGGTGAGGTTGGAGCCGGTCAGGTCGGCGCTGCCGCCCAGCAGTTCGGGCAGTGCGGCGGTGAAAGCTTCCAACGCCAACTGGCTGGCCTTGCGGCTGGCCACGGTCTCGGCTTTTTCGTGCGCGGCTTGCACCGTGGCTTGGGCCAGTTCGGCAAACTTTTTGGGCAATTCGCCCTTCATGCGGCGCTCAAACTCCTTGGCCAAGGCCGGGAAGGCTTTTTTGTACGCGGCAAAGCGGTCTTTCCAAGCCTTTTCTGCCGTCTTGCCAGCGGCTTTGGCATCCCAAGCGGCGTACACGTCCTTGGGAATCACAAACGGGCCGTGCTCCCAACCCAGTGCCTTGCGCGTCAGGGCAATTTCTTCGGCTCCCAGCGGCTCGCCGTGGGCTTTGGCGGTGTTGGCGCGGTTGGGGCTGCCTTTGCCAATGCTGGTCTTGCAGCAAATCAGCGTGGGCTTGTCGGCGCTGGCCTTGGCTTGGGCGATGGCAGCGTCCACGGCATCGGCGTTGTGGCCGTCCACGGCGCGGATCACGTTCCAGCCGTAGGCTTCAAAACGTTGGGGCGTGTCGTCGATGAACCAGGGCGCAACCTGGCCGTCGATGGAAATGCCGTTGTCGTCGTACAGCGCAATCAGTTTGCCCAGCTTCCAAGCGCCGGCCAGCGCAGCGGCTTCGTGGCTGATGCCTTCCATCAAGCAACCGTCGCCCAAAAAGACGTAGGTACGGTGGTCCACAATCTCGTGGCCGGGCTGGTTGAATTCGGCGGCCAGCAGTTTTTCGGCCAGCGCCATGCCCACCGCGTTGGTGATGCCTTGGCCCAGCGGGCCGGTGGTGGTTTCAACGCCGGGGGTGATGCCCACTTCGGGATGGCCGGCGGTCTTGCTGTGCAATTGGCGGAAGTTTTTCAGCTCTTGCAGCGGCAGGTCGTAGCCGGTCAGGTGCAGCAGCGCGTAGATCAGCATGGAGCCGTGGCCGTTGGACAGCACAAAGCGGTCGCGGTTGGCCCAAGCGGGGTTGGCGGGGTTGTGTTGCAGGTGTCGGCCCCAGAGTGCCACCGCCATGTCGGCCATGCCCATCGGGGCACCGGGGTGCCCGGAGTTGGCTTGTTGCACGGCATCCATGGCCAGTGCGCGGATAGCGTTGGCCTGGGTGTGGGCGGAAACTTGGGAGGTGGTGGCAGCGTCGGTCATAAGAACCCCGAAAAAAAGGGTGTGTGGCGGGTGGCCAAAATCTAAAGCGTGGATTTTATCGTTCCACCCCAGCGCGGCGCAGCAGTTGCTTACAACGCTCGGACAAGTGGATCACACGCAAGTGTTTGCCCGCTTGGGTGTAGCGTTGGCGCAGGGTTTTGAGCGCCTCGATGGCCGAGTAATCGACGAAGCTCAGGTGGCGTGCGTCCAACGTGGTGTGCGCCGGGTCGTTGGCCACGTCAAACAGCGCCAAAAACGGCCCGGTGGAGGCAAAGAACAGCGTGCCGTGCAGACGGTAGTGCTTGCTGCCATCGGCTTCGGTGTGGGTGTCGGCGTACAGCTCGCGCGCATGTTGCCAAGCAAAGTTCAGGGCCGCAATCACCACGCCACACAGCACCGCCACGGCCAAGTCGGTGGCCACGGTGATGACGGTCACGGCCAGCATCACCAGCACGTCGTGCAGCGGCACCTTGCGCAGCACCCGCAGCGAACCCCAAGCAAAAGTTTGCTGCGCCACCACCAGCATCACGCCCACCAGCGCCGCCAGCGGAATTTGCTCGATCAGCGGTGACAGCAGCAGAACGAACAGCAGCACCATCACCCCGGCCACCACACCCGACAAACGCCCGCGCCCGCCGGATTGCAGGTTGATCATGGTCTGTCCGATCATGGCGCAACCGCCCATACCGCCCGCCAACCCCGACACCACGTTGGCCACGCCCAGCGCCACGCACTCGCGGTTGGGGTGGCCCCGGCTTTGCGTGATCTCGTCGGTGAGGTTGAGCGTGAGCAGCGTCTCCAGCAACCCGACCACCGCCATCACCACCGCGTAGGGGGCGATGGTGCGCAAAGTGTCCAAGTTCCACGGCACGTCGGGCCAAGCCAGCGTGGGCCAGCCTCCGGCAATGTGGGCCATGTCGCCCAAGGTGCGGGTGGGCAGGTGCAGCAGGTTGGTCAGTGCGCCCACCACCAAAATGGCCACCAATGCCGGGGGCACGCTGCGCGTCAGGCGTGGCAGCAGGTAGGCAATGGCCATTGTCAGCAGCACCAGCCCCAGCATCAGGGTCAGCGGGGTGCCTTGCAGCCAGCCAGCACCACTTTTGAAGTGCTGCAACTGTGCCAGCGCAATCACAATCGCCAGCCCGTTGACAAACCCCAGCATGACCGGATGCGGCACCATACGCACCAGTTGGCCCAGCTTGAGCACACCAAACAGCGCCATCAGCACGCCACTGAGCAACACCGTGGCCAACAGATACTGCGCGCCATGCTGCACCACCAGTGCCACAATCACCACCGCCATAGACCCCGCTGCGCCCGACACCATG
>JBLIZX010000249.1:0-3927 GCA_048860285.1 Macromonas sp.
TGGGCGAGTTCTTCGAGCACCGTAATGGGAAAGCGGATAAATCCCGCCATCCAGCGCCCCAGGCGTCCACCCGCGACCGATGTGCCCCGATGAGGCGCCGCGATGAAGATGGCACTGCTGACATTCGGGAAGGGCTCGAAGCGCAACATGGGATCAATGCGCCTGATCTGCTGCGGCGTCAACCGACTGTGATCCGCAGCCAATTGCACCAGCGATTGATCGGTTGACGACACCATCAACCGCGCGATGACCCCGCCCATGCTATGCCCCACCAGCACGAGGTCGGACGACGCCGGCGCTTGGCCGGATGGGTCGAAATGCGTCAGCGTATCCCCGAGCGCCCTGCGAATCATGGCGTGGTTCAACGCGACTGGCATGTTGGTCGGGTAGTAGACCTGCCAGATCTGGTAATGCTGGCGCAGGGCCTCATCGCCCAGGATTTCGTTGGCGAGTTCCACCCAGGCTTCAGGGCTGCTGGCCAGTCCGTGCAGCATGACGATGATCCGCCTGTTCGGATCGTAGGGCTGCATCAAGTAGACGTGCGGGCGGTCGATGCCACCCTCGCGCCCGAGCAGGCTGCGCAGCGACTGGCGGTTGAAATTGGCACGGGCCAGCCATACGCCATAGCCGGCCGTGAAATTGGCCGCCAGCGGCACACGTTGGCCGCGCAGCATAATGGCCGATTCCACATAGGGGTCATGCACCGTCAGACGGGCTGTACGAGCATGCAGCACGCTGTCCAAGTTGTCTCCGTCGGGATGCAGCAGAACCGTCATGGACGGCGCGGGCATCTCGCTCCAGGGCAGCGGTTGCTGATCATGTTTTGCCGCTGGGCGACCACCCCGAGTTGGGGCGGCGCTCAGGGACTCGTCCGGAATGACCGCCACAAGCTCGGCGCCAAAGCCGTCGCGCCGGTAGAGGCTACGCAATCCACGGAAAGACAGGGACGAGGCTGGCAGGAGTTCGGCTGGCACCGCCGTACTGCCCGGTAAGCGCGCGCCGCGCATATCCAGCTTCAGTTCCCAGCCTGCAATGTTCCAACTGGTCTGGTCGGGCAACTGCGTCGGCATTTGTTGCCGAACTTCGAACATGCCGGTGGCCGCATGCTCGACGGCATAGTTATACCAATCCCGCACTTGGGTCTGGCGATCCTCGAAGGCCCGCTCTCCCGGAGTATGGTCACCAAGGAACAGATAAGCATAGGCATAGCGAATCGTCTCAAGCCAGGCGGCTTGCTGCGCTGAACCGGGCTTCATGGCCTGAGCCTGCGCCAGCCATAGTTCGGACAGTGCAGCCAGGCGTCTATCCGTGGCGACCCCCGTCACGGTAGCCAAGGCCTCCGCGCACTCCGAGGAGATCGGCTTTGCGCATGCCTGCTCATCCAATGCCGCCACCCTGATGGTCTGGACAGTCGCATCGCTGAGCTTGCCACGTGTCAGGATGTCGCCGCGCTTGAGTTCGATGGCCTCCCTGGCAGGTAGCGTATGAACTTCAACCACTGGGCCGAACTCGCGCAGGATCGAGCAGCCCCCCAGCAGCAGCGGAGCAAGAGCGGCGCATGTAATGAGAAGGCAGGCCTGCGGGAACCTCATGGATTCACCTCGTTGGCAGGGATGCCTGGCACGCCTTGTCGAATCGACATCGAGAAGTCATCCTCTGACACATCGGAAGCAAGGGCACGTTCGTTGATATGCCCCAGTGCCTGCAATTCATCGTAACGATAGCCAGGCGTCAATCCATGCAGGTCGTAGACGTACCGCGCAAAATATCCAGACAGCAGCAGGCGATAGTCCATTGGCAATGCGGGCGCAATGACCCGGGCCAGCTCGAATACGATGGTCGTGCAGTTACTGGTTAACGTGTTGTAAAAGCGCGGTTTCTGCCGCAGTTCATTGGCCGCGTTCAGAAACTCCAGAAACAACGCGCGGGCACTCGCCTGATTCATCTGCAAGCGATAGAGATAAACATCTTCGCCTCGCGCGTTGCTGCGCGTACGCACAATGTCTCGCTCATCGGCGGCTACCAGGATCTGCTCGAACTGACGGAAGAATCCTCCTACCGCCGAGAAGGACTCATGGCGTTCCTTGCGAATTTCCAGCGAGAACACCACGCGTTCACCGCCATCGAAGCCGAACGACACCAGGGTGTGGGCGATGTGCGGCCCCATCCAGTAGGAAAGCACCAAGTCGGCGCTGCGCAGACGATCCAGGTCGTATGTGCGGCTCTCCCACTGCGGGGTGTAGTCGGTTTCGCTGCGCCACTGGAAGTTGCGCACATTATTCAGGTGAACATGGTTGCCGTCGATCCTGGCCTCCAGCAACTGAGCGACATCGTCAGCCCATACACGCTGGTGTGACGGCTGCAGCGTCCCCCACCACATGAGCAGGGAGGCGGCTGCGATCACAAATGCGAATCCGGCGATGTTGCGATTGCGCCGCCCAAGCAAGCCCGCCCGCGACAAGACAACGGTCACACCCAACGTAGACCACATGGCAATGACGAACCATCGCACCACCGAAGGTCCCGGCATCTGATGCCACAGAGCCAGCGCACCCCACACAGTCAGCAGCAGTACCACAAAGCCGATCGCCAAGCCTGCAAGGGCGCGCAGGACTCTGTGCATCACTCCGCTCATTGAGGCTGCAAAAGCTCAAGCAACAGTTGCCGGTGCGCATCCCGTAACTGCACCAGCGAGATGGAAGGACTGCCCTTGGACAGCATCGAGGAACTCAGCCACAGCACTGCGGGCGCGAGCGCCAACGGGAAGAAGTGTTCGGTCAAGACGCCTGGGCGAATGACGCCTCGGCGTATGTTGCGGTGGATGATGGTCTGCGCCCGCTCTTTCAGCCCGAGCGCAACTTCGTTGTGCCAACGCTGCACCAGCTCTGGAGTTCGGGCGCTTTCGGCCAGAAGCAGCCGGTAGATCGACATCGTGGCAGGGGAGCTGAAGGTCGCGTACAGGCGATCCAGGTAGACATCTACCAGCTCTGGCAACGTCAGATCCTCATCCGGGAGCCAGCCCTGGAAATCACAAATCTGCTTCGTCGTACGTTCGAGCAAGGCGTGAAAAATTTCTTCCTTGCTTTTGAAGTGGGCATAGATGCCAGCCTTGGACAAGCCCGCGCATTCCGCCAGGCGCTCCATCGACACTGCGTTGTATGTCCGATCCGCGAATTCGACCAGGGCCGCGTCGAGTATTTCCTCTTTCCTGGCGGCAGAGGACAGGTAGGGGCGCTTGTTGTCTGGCGCGTCATCTTTCTTGGGTGGCATTCAAAGGCTCTGTTCAAAGATCTGAGGGGTGTTCCCATGGGCCTGTCACCGGCTCTACCAAGAATCAGGGCCTTCCTTGAACCCAAGCCGGCAGCTCGAATTGACCTGCGTCAATGACCGACGAGCCCGCTGATTGCGGTTCTTGGATTGTAACGTATAATTGAAAGCAACCGTCCAGTCGTTTGTTTTCAGATTTCACAATGCAGATCAACACAGGGCGCGAGTGAACCTGGCACATCGGGTTACGACACAGGAAGAGCGCCCTATCAACCAGCCGGGGAACACGGGGATGCACATATCAACAAGGAGATGAAGTGGGCTTGACAGCACTTGCAAGCAAGAAAGTAGGGCCTGCGGACACCAGCCACGAACCCCGCATTGCGGGGGTGGCAGCCATTCCCTCCTCTGCGACCAGACCCTCTTCAGCCCGATACCTGTACGGAACGTGACCATGCTCCCAACTTCCCCGTTGTTTCCCGCGTTCAGATTGCGCGCTGCCTCGTTGGCCCTGAGCGCCGTCGTCTTGACCGGCTGCATGTCGCTCGCTCCGGCGCCAGACACCCCGCCATTGCCCGTGCCCGAAGCCTGGCCCGCGCATCTTGGATCAGGCACCGACGGCGCCCACGCGGGAGAGCTTGCCTGGCAGGCGTACTTCAC
>JBLIZX010000250.1:0-6448 GCA_048860285.1 Macromonas sp.
GCCATAGCCGCCGCCGCACCCGCCACACGGTGCGGAACCACCGCAGAGGGCAGATCGGGTATCCATGCCATGACAGACGCGCGCACAGCCGTGTGTTTCATGCAAAACCTTCCTTGTGAATGTGCCTGAGTAGCTGACCCCGACGGGCCAGACAAAGTTCGATTTTAGAAGCCGTGCCCACAATGTGCCGCAGACATCAGCGCAACACGTCCAACAAACGGTTCAAACCGCCATCTTGAATGGCCACCATCGCCTGTTCACGCACCTTGGGCTTGGCGTGGTAAGCCACCGACAGGCCACCGGCCTCGGCGCAAGCGGCCATCATAGGCAAATCGTTGGCACCATCGCCCACGGCAATGCAATGCCCCGGCGTGATGCCCAGCAACGATGCCACCTCCAGCACCGTGCGGCGCTTTTCGGCACCGTCGCAAATGTCGCCCCAGCACTGCGGCACCAAGCCACCGGTGAGCACGCCGTCCTGCACCTCCAGCTGGTTGGAGCGGGCAAAGTCGATGCCCAACCGCTGGCGCACGCGATCGGCAAAAAAGGTAAAACCGCCCGACACCAGCAGCACTTTCAAACCAGCCTCGCGGCAGGCTTGCACCAGTTCCTGTGCGCCGGGGTTGAGGCGCAGGCGCTCGGCGTACACACGCTCCATGTCGGCCAGCGTCACGCCCTTGAGCAAAGCCACGCGGCGGCGCAAACTGTCTTTGAAATCGGTGATTTCGCCGCGCATGGCCGCTTCGGTGATGGCGGCCACTTCGTCCTTGCGGCCCACCGCATCGGCAATCTCGTCCACACACTCAATGTTGATGAGGGTGGAGTCCATGTCAAACGCGATCAGCTTGAAATCTCGCAGGCGCAGCGGTGCGCTGAAGCCGCGCAGTACCAGTCCGGGGGCAAATTCGGTGGCAATCGTCATGGTGGGGTCAAAAACGTCAATACATCAGGACAAGCGGGCGGCGGTCTGCGCCCAGTACGCCAGCGTGGCGTGGTCGGTCAAATCAATTTGCAGCGGCGTGATGGAGGCGTAACCTTGCGCCGTGGCGTGGAAGTCAGTGCCTTCCGCATCGTCCTTGACCGGGCCAGCGGCACCAATCCAATACATGGTCTCACCGCGCGGGTTGGTTTGGGCAATCACGCTTTCTGCCGCGTGTCGCCGCCCCAAGCGGGCCACCTTGAAGCCTCGGATATCGGCCACCGGGACGTTGGGCACATTCACATTCAACAACCACGGATGGGCGTGGCCCGGGGTGCCAGCACGCACCGCATCGGCCAATGCCAACGCCGCTGGAGCCAACGCCTGTACCAGTTCCAACGCCTTGGTGGCGGCACCGTCCAGATGCGTCCAGCCACGCTCCACCTGCGAAAACGCCAGCGCCGGAATACCAAACAGGTAGCCTTCCATCGCCGCACCCACGGTGCCGGAATAAATAGTGTCGTCGCCCATGTTGGCACCGTTGTTGATGCCCGACACCACCAAATCGGGCCGATAACCCAACAAGCCGGTCAATGCAATGTGAACACAATCGGCGGGGGTGCCATTGACGTAGCGAAAACCGTTGTCGGCGGTGTGGACGTACAGGGGCGAATGCAGCGTCAGCGCGTTGGACTTGGCGCTGTTGTTGTGCTCCGGGGCCACCACATCCACCTGGGCCACTTGGCTCAATACGTCGTACAGCGCCCGGATGCCGGGGGCCTGATAACCATCGTCGTTGGACAAAAGGATTTTGAGCATGGTGCGTGCAAGGTTCACCAACAAAAAAGCCCGGCTCAGAGACCGGGCTTTTTTCTATTTGTCTGGGGTGGCTGAT
The DNA here is from genome assembly GCA_048860285.1 of Macromonas sp. Taxonomy (GTDB): domain Bacteria; phylum Pseudomonadota; class Gammaproteobacteria; order Burkholderiales; family Burkholderiaceae_C; genus Macromonas_A. The sequence continues at coordinate 1,815 of JBLIZX010000250.1, forward strand.
GGGGATCGAAACCACAACAAAAAGAATCACAACCCTGGACTCTACCAACTGAGCTACAGCCACCGTTTGAAGACTCGAATTATAGACCCGTTTCGGGCCGTTTCGGCATCAGGGCTGATTTTGTGCCGGTTTTTTTGCCACCACCTCGGCTTTGAACTGCGCGCGCAGGGCTTGCAGGTAGGCCTGCGTTTCAGCCTGCGACCACATCTGGGCCAGTTGTGCGTTTTCTTGTTGCACCTGTGCGGTCTCCACCGTGGGGCGCGGTACCGAACGGCGCACCTGCACCACAAAGTAACCGGCCTGGCCCGCGTCCACCCCCACCCATGCCGGGCTTTGGGCCTGCACGTCGGCGCTCAAGGCTGCTGCCACCACCGGCACCGGCAAACCTTGCAACGCTTTGCGTGACACCAGCACCGGAGCGGCCAAGCTGGCTTGTGCCGGGGTGGCTTTCCACGCGGCCAGTTTGGCCTGGCCTTCGGCCACGGCCTCGGCGGCGGTGCGCTGTTGCAACAGACGCTCACGCACTTGCGCATTCACCTCAGCCAGCGGGCGGGTGTGGGCGGGGTTGTGCTTCAACACACGCGCCGCCACCAGCTGCTGTGAGCCCACCTCCACCGCCTCGGTGTTGCGGTACGGCGCACGCACAGCGTCGGCGGCAAACACCGCTTGCAGCAGCTTGGGCGCGCGCAACACAGCAGGAGCATCGCCTGCGGTGGGGCCGCTGCGCAGCACACCGGTGGCGGTTTGTACCGTCAAGCCCAACTTGTCGGCCACGGGCTTGAGGCTGTCGGCCTGCTCGTACACCAGATTGCTGAAGGTTTCGGCCGCTTCGGCGTACTGGCGCTGTGCTTGCTGACGCTTAAGTTCTTGCTCCAAGGTGGCGCGCACTTGCTCAAACGGCTTGGCCACGGGCTGACGCACATCGGTCAGTTGGACGATGTGGAAACCAAATTCGCTTTCCACCACGTCGGATATTTGGTCTTTGTTCAAGGCAAACACCGCATCCTCGAACGGCTTAACCATCGCACCTCGCGCAAAAAAGCCCAAATCACCGCCTTGGGTGGCAGAACCAGGATCCTGCGAATGTTGCTTGGCCAGTTCGGCGAACTTGTTGGGCGACTGGCGCAACTGCGCCAGCAGCGCGTCGGCTTGCTGCTTGACTTTGGCTTTGTCGGCAGCGGGCGCATCGGCAGCCACGGTCAACAGGATGTGGCGCGCACGGCGTTCTTCCTTGCCTGCTTCGCGGGCTTGGTTTTGCTCGTAATAAGCGCGTACGTCGGCTTCATTCAAGCGAATGCCGCGCACAAGAGCGTCCAGATCCAGCACCACATATTCCATGTCCACTTGTTCAGGGGCTTGGAACTGGGCCGGGTTGGCATCGTAGTACTTCTGCACGTCGGCATCGGTGAGTTGCACACGGCTGCGGAAGTCTTGTGGTGCAAAACGGGCCACTTGAATTTCACGTTGTTCAAAAAATGCCCCCAAGGCGCTTTGCGCCACCGACGTTGGCACAAACGCCGATGCCGCAATCCCTTGCGTGACTTGCTGGCGCGCCAAATTGGCCCGCAACGAAGCCTCAAAGGTTTGTGGTGTCAGTCCTTGCGCTTTGAGCAAGTCTTGGTAACGCTGCACGTCCAACGTGCCATCGGCTTGACGCAACGCGGCAATGTTGGGATCTTGCACCAGCTCACGCGCCAAACGCTGGTCGCTGGTGGTGAAGTGCATTGTGTCGGCAGCCAGTGCCAACACACGCTCGTCCAGCATGCGCTCCAACGTAGCGCGCTGGGCCACGTCGCTGTTGAGCATGGCGCGGTCGAGTTGTGGCATGCTGGCCAGCAGGCGCTCCGTTTCGTCGCGGTGCGCGGCATCCAGTTGCTCTTGGGTGATTTTGTCGCGCCCGACCACGGCCACCGGCTCTGCGCTGTTGCGGAAATCGGTGTAACCCTCCACGCCAAACAACACGAACGACGGGATGATGAGCAGCATCAACAACCCCATGAAGATCTTGATGTGGTTGCGGAAGAAATCGAACATGCGTCAGTACTTTCAGAAGGTGGCGACGTACAACAGACAACAAAAAAGGACTTGGTTTGCACCGAAGTCCTTAAGTTTGTTTTTTGTATTTTTTGGTGGGTGCTGACGGGGTCGAACCGCCGACCTACGCCTTGTAAGGGCGCCGCTCTACCAACTGAGCTAAGCACCCCACGCTCAAAATACGTTCAACAGTTGCTAAGCAGTTGTTGAATGAAGCCACGATTGTAGCGCAAAAAACCCGCTCAACGCATGCGGGCACGGATTTCTGGCAACGCCTTTTGCAGGTAATACACCATCGACCACACCGTGAGCACCGCCGCCAGCCAAATCAACACCGTGCCCCACGCTTGGGTGTCGAGCACCCCCAGCAGCACACCATCGTAGAGCAGGAACGGGATCGCCACCATCTGCACCGTGGTTTTGAGCTTACCGACCATGTGCACCGCCACGCTTTTGGTGGCCCCGATCATGGCCATCCACTCGCGCAACGCCGAGATGGCGATCTCACGCCCAATGATGATGAGCGCCACGAACACGTCGGCACGGCCCAGATGCACCAGCACCAGCACACAAGCACACACCAAAAATTTGTCGGCCACCGGGTCGAGGAATGCCCCAAAAGCCGAAGTTTGGTTGAGCTTGCGTGCCAAGTAGCCATCGGCCCAATCGGTGGCGGCAAAGAGCACAAACAGCACCGTGGCCAGCAAGTTCTGGGTGGCGGTGTCGAGTGTCGGCCAGTAGAACACCCCCACAATCAGCGGGATGGCCACGATGCGGGCCCAAGTCAACAGGGTGGGCAGATTGAAAAACATGGCCCGATTATGGCCGCTGGCGGCCCGCTGCACCCAAGTTCAGGCGGCGAGCAGTTTGCGCCAGAGGGTTTGGCCTTTGCTGGCCTTGTCCAAGTCGAGCAACAAGGCTTCGTGGGCTTGCAGTTCGTGGGCGTTGGGGCGCAGCACTGGAAGTTCAATGCCAGACAGGTCTACTTGGGGTCGGCCCTGGCCGTTGGCGCTGGAGGTGCTGGTGTTGTCGGCTTCAATCACCAGCGCGTTCTGGCCACGCGTGAGATTGATGTACACATCGGCCAACAACTCCGCGTCCAACAAGGCACCGTGGAAGGTGCGGCCCGAGTTGTCCACGTCCAGTCGGTCGCACAGCGCATCCAAACCGTTGCGCTTGCCGGGGTACATCTCCTTGGCCATCACCAAGGTGTCGATGACGCTGTCAATCAGGTCGGTAACAGCCCCCCAGCCCAAACGCGCAAATTCGGCGTTGAGGAAACCGATGTCGAACGGTGCGTTGTGGATGACGAGTTGCGCACCTTGCAGGTAGTCGCGCAGGTCCTCGGCCACTTGGGCAAACACGGGCTTGTCGGCCAAAAAATCCAGCGTGATACCGTGGACGCGCAGCGCCTCTTCGTGGATGGCGCGGTCTTCGGGGTGCAGGTAGAAGTGGCGGTTGTTGCCCGTCAGCTTGCGGTTGAGCAGTTCAACGCAACCAATTTCAATGATGCGGTCGCCATCCTGCGCCGACAGGCCGGTGGTCTCGGTGTCCAGCACGATCTGGCGCATGGCTCAATGGTTCTCGCGGGCGTGGTTGATGGTGTAGCGCGGAATTTCGACCGTCAAGTCGGTTTGCGCCAACACAGCCTGGCAGCTCAGGCGCGATTGCGGCTCCAACCCCCACGCCTTGTCCAGCAAGTCCTCTTCCTCTTCGGTCGGCTCGTTGAGCGAGTTGAGGCCCTGACGCACGATGACGTGGCAGGTGGTGCAAGCGCAGCTCATGTCGCAGGCATGCTCGATCTCGATGTCGTGGTCCAGCAGGGCTTCGCACAGCGTGGTGCCGGGCAGAGCTTGGATTTGCGTGCCTTGCGGGCACAGTTGCGGGTGCGGCAGGATGGTGATGGTTGGCATGTCAGAGATTGTCCACGTTTTGGCCAGCCAGGGCTTGGGCGATGCTGCGGTTCATGCGCAAGGCGGCAAAGGCTTCGGTGCCCTTGGCCAAGGCTTCGACCGCCGCTTCAATGGCGGTGGCATCGGTCAGGCTGCGGGCGGCTTCGGTTTGGGCCAACAGGGTGTCGATGGCGGCGCGCGCCGGTGCGTCCAGCAATGCGCCGTCAGCGGCCAAGGCGCTGCGGGTCGCGTCCAGCATGCGTTCGGCTTCCACTCTGGCTTCGACCAAGGCACGGGCTTGCATGTCTTGTTGTGCGGTGGCAAAGCTGTCTTGCAGCATGGCGGCAATCTGCTCGTCGCTCAGCCCGTAGGAGGGCTTGACATCGATCTGGGCTTCTACGCCGCTGAGTTGTTCTTTGGCGCTGACGGTGAGCAAGCCATCGGCATCGATGGTAAAGGTGACGCGGATACGGGCCGCACCGGCTGCCATCGGGGGAATGCCGCGCAGCTCGAAACGGGCCAGGCTGCGGCAATCGGCCACCAAGTCGCGCTCGCCTTGCACCACATGCAGCGCCAGCGCGGTCTGGCCGTCCTTGAAGGTGGTGAAATCTTGTGCCAAAGCGGCCGGGATGGTGGTGTTGCGCGGCACGATGCGCTCCACCAGCCCGCCCATGGTTTCAATGCCCAGCGACAGCGGGATCACGTCCA
>JBLIZX010000251.1:0-6772 GCA_048860285.1 Macromonas sp.
CAAAATCCAAAACTGTCCACACAACCGACGGTTTTTCCGGTTCTAGCCTACTTACGCCAACGCCCACAATAAAGGCATCAAATTTCTCAATCATAAAAATCTATAACTGTGATGGCCAATAGCATCAACACCAACCACTACGCTAGTACAGCACAGCGCCATATTTTTAATGCACAAACCAAACTTGCGCCCTCGATGGAGCGCCTTGCTTCCGGCCTGCGCATCAACTCCGCCAAAGACGATCCCACGGGCTTGGTGGTGGGCTCCAAAATGGAATCTGGCATCCGCGCCAGCACCCAAATCATCAAGGGCATGAACGACGGAATTGGCCTGCTGTCCACTGCGCAAGGTGGCCTTACCCAAGTTTCGGACTTGTTGCAAAAAGCGCGGGAACTGGCCATCCGCTCCTCCAACGAATCACTGTCTTCCAGCGACCGCGAAACCATCAACCGCGAATACGCGCACATCCTCGACGAGATCAACCGCGTCGCCAACACCACCGAGATGTTTGGTATCTACCCCTTGAAGGGGCCGCCCACATTGGGCGACACCCCCAGAATCGACACCAAATACCAAAACGGTGTTGAGGTTGGCAGCATACCCTCAGGCATCAACCCCATGGCATTCATCCCCGAAGGCACCACCGATATCACCATTGAAATTGATGCCTACGGTGCCGATGACGACATCCAGCTGTTTACCGTGGATGGCAAGCATCTGGTCGGCACACCCCTGTCTGATGCCATGTGGTCAAGCAATGGCGTATCCAGCAACGCAGATGTACAAAACCGGGTGTTCTCGACACAAAACGGCTTCTCGCCCACCGCCAGCTACGACGACAGCAACCTCCTGAGCGGCACCACCTCATTCACCTACCCCATATCCACCACGCCAGTGAATGGCCTGTCGGGCTCGTACAACGGCATGAACTTTGTATACAGCGGCGACGCCGATTGGATCGATGGAGGCTCCAACGACGGCGCTGTCGTCACCAACCCAAACGACAAATTCGAGCAAATCCACATTGACAAAACTACCGAACCTCTGATGCTGATGGCAGTGGGGTCGGGGATTTTTGCAATCACCGTCTCCTGGGCATCTGTACCTACCGCGTCTGTCGATGAATTCGGTCGCCGCACCGGCCCGATTGATATTCCCGTCGAAGACGCGTCCGCCATCGCCCCAGCACCGGGCAGTGTCAGAATCGAACAAACTCCATCGGACACGGCCACGCTGGGCTTGTCCGGCACGGCACTGGACCCGTTTGCGGCAGCTGTCAAAGCCATCAGCGCCCTCGATGATGCCCTCGGTACCGTGAGCAGCTACCGAGGCACACACGCTAGCATCGAATCGAGATTCGACGCAGCGATCAACTACACAGCGACCCACCAAGATTCCACCCAAACCGCTCGCTCCCGCATCATTGACGCGGACTACGCTGCCGAAACAGCCAATGTCGCCGCCGCCACCATCTTGCAAAAAGCAGGCTTGTCCATGCTGGCCCAAGCCAATATCGAACCCAACCACATCATGAAACTGCTGCGCTGGGGTGGGCAGTAAAGCCCAACAATTCCCCCTCGGCACGGCTGGCGCAGATTTTCATCGGCAAATCAGCAATTGCCCTTCTTGGCCTGCCCCGGCGGACAAAAGCGCCTGTCGTCATGGCGGTAATCGGGGCGACCCACATCACCGTGTGGATCCACCACCACCGCACCATGGGGCGTGTACACGGCACAGCCTGTCAGCGTGGTCAACAACACGCAAGCCGCAACAAGGTATTTCATGGTCACAACCTCACAAAAAACCCACAGTATGGCCCAGTGCGTCCGCACGGGTAACGCCATGGCAAGAATGTTTCACGTGAAACATTGCGCTACCGTCGTACCTAGGAACCATCGGCCCACCGGCGCGTTCCAACCCACCGTATGACACACCATTCCACCACCACTTGGATACAACATTGCGCCAGCGCCTTGCTGCTGGTGCTGTCGGGCACCGCATGGGCGGCTGGCACACACACCAACACCCATCCACATGCCGTCCACAGCAACGGCAGTCCTCACGCCAGCAGTGCCGGTGAACCCGGTCTGCCCAGCCAAGCGCAACGCAGCATCGCTATTGAAATGAACGACCAGATGCGTTATTCACCCGACCACATTCAGGTTCAATCCGGTGAAACCGTGCGCTTTGTGGTCAAAAACCTGGGCCAACTGCCGCACGAATTCAGTCTGGGCACCGAAGCCGAATTGCGCGCACACCAGCAACAGATGCAAGCCATGCCACACATGCAACACCACAACGAACCCGGAAAACTCACCCTGTCGCCCGGACAACAAGGTGAAGTGGTGTGGCGCTTTGGCCAAACCGGCACCGTACATTTTGCGTGCTTGGTGCCCGGCCACTACGAAGCTGGCATGCAAGGCAGCGTCCACATCAAATAAGGCGAACACAAACACAGGCGGCGAATGTTTCACGTGAAACAATGCCGCGCGGCCACCCCTTTCCGCTAAAATTTGCGCCACGGGTTTAGCAGCCCGCAGCAAAACGGCGCAACCGCCACACCTCCATCAGACTGTGGCCTTCATCTTTATTTGTAGATGAATCCCATGCGTTGCGCGCATGGCCCCCTGTTTTTGGGTTGGGCCGTGTGGGGGAGCCGCAAGGCTCGCCGGTTCCGTTTTGCCGGTCTGCTAACCTCGCACGCGCCTGCCCACCACCGTTTAGCAGCGGTATAGGCAGGTTACATGAACCACTTGTTCAAAACGGAGCCAACCATGGCTAACACCCACACGCCCGTGGCCGCGCCACGGCAGCAATTCATCAACCTCGACCTCGTGCGCCGCATCGTGCTGTGCCACGGCCTGAACGGCACCAGCCGCTCAGTCTTGCTCACCGTCGGCATGCACGCCAGCCAAGACCGGCAACAGTGCTTTTGCAGCATCGCCACCTTGTCGCACAAAAGCGGTTGGTCGCGCCGCACCATCATCCAGCACCTGACGCGCTTGCAGCAACTGGGCTACCTCAGCCTGATTGGCATCCACGACAGCGGCACCAGCATCTACCAAATCCGGCTCGAACGCCTGCCCACCGATGCGGGCGCGGCACCTCGGCACAACCGCAGCCACCACCGCCATTACAGCCCCGACGCTGCCGCCCCGCAAGCCGCTCATTCGGCCTATCCAGCCGATGCCGACCCCGCCAGCGCAGGGGCAGCCTGCCCCGTGGCACCCGCGCCCGCTCCGGCCTACGATGCCGCAATGGCCCCGGCTCCAACATCGCCCGTACCCACTCCAGCCCCACCACCGCCAGCAGAACCGCCAGCCACCCCCTGCGCAGATGGCGCACACCCCCCAGGCACCAACTGCGCACCCCCCACGCAGAATATGCCTGCCCCCCACGCACCAGCTGCGCACAAAGAAGAGGTTGAACAAGGGTTTGAACAACCAAAGAAGGAAGAAGCTGCCACCAGCGCAAAAACGCCCACAGCGCCCGGTGCCATGACCGCCGTGGCCCAAGCGGCTGCCTCCCTCCGCCCCGTTATTGTTTTGAATTCATCGCTGCCCACTGGCCAAATCGATGCCAACACCATCGGCCTGCTCAACGCCCAACGCCAGCGCAACGGCAAAGACCCGCTGGCCCACCGCGACATCCTGCACATGGGCACCCAAGCTGCCAAAGCGGGCCTCACACCCTTGGCCGCCGCCCAATGGGTGCTGGCCAGCCCCAAGCGCAACTTCTTCAAAGCCGATTTCTACGCGCCACCACTGGTGCAACCCGCCGTCCTGCACTCCGCCGCCGCACCCTCCGGCCACACACCACCCCGCCCCACGCCCTTGACCCCCGAACAACAAGCCGAGCAAGACCGCGCCCGCGAAGCCGGGCTGGCACACATCCGCCAATGCTTGGCCAAAATGCCGCCCGTTGACCACCAGCGCACCGCCACGGCCCGCCCCAGCACCGCCGCCAACACCCGCTGGGCCACCAACGCCATCGAACAATTCATGGCCGGCCACCCCATCAGCCGCTACCGTCTGCACAGCGCCTGCGAGGTACTGGGCATCCACCCGCGCAGCTTGCAACGGCAGGTGGCTTGACAGCGGTTCTCCGCCAGCGCGCAATGTTCCACGTGAAACAATCGGGCCACCTGCACCGAAAGCTCCCCCATGAACCACACATTCCCCCTGGACTTGAGCGCCCTGCAACGCGCACTGGCATCGCTGGAAGACGGTCTGGAAGTCGTCAGCGACAGCGACTGGTTCAGCCAGCAATCGCCCAAGGTGCAAAACACGCTGGTGGCTGGGGTGATCCAGAACTTTGAATTTGTGTACGAGATCGGTGTCAAGATGCTCAAGCGTCAGATCGAGCAAGAATCGGCCAGCCCCGACGAAGTGGACCACGCCAGCTTTCGCGATGTGCTGCGACTGGCCGCCGAAAAAGGTCTGATCGACAACGTGGAGGCTTGGTTTGGCTACCGCCAGATGCGCAACATCACGGCAAACACCTACGACCACGACAAGGCCCAGCAGGTGTACCAAGGCACGCTGCTGTTCATCGACGACGCACGCGCGCTGCTGGCGCGGCTGAAGACGCGCAATGCCTGAGCCACCGCCGATCCAGATGCGTGCCGACCACTGGGACACCGTGCGCCGCATCTTGTACCAGCACGTACCGCAACACGCGGTGTGGGCCTTTGGCTCACGCGCCAGATGGAGCGCCAAACCGTATTCCGACCTTGATCTGGCCGTCATCACGCAGCAGCCGCTGCCCTTGGCGGTGAGCGCGGCACTGGCGGAGGCTTTCTCAGAATCTAACCTGCCCTAGCGCGTGGATGTGCTGGACTGGGCCACCACCAGCCCCACCTTCCGCCAAATCGTGGAACGGGACAACGTGGTGCTACAACACGCAGCAACTTGAGCGCGCACGCTGCTGTGTGCCATGTTCCACGTGAAACATTCACCACACCTGACGTGCCCGCCACAACATGTAATCCGACGGACGCAGGCCGTAGCGGGCCAGCACACCTTCGTGCATGCGCCGCAGCTCTTCCACCAGCAAGGCTTGCACACTGGCCTGTTCGCCCGGCGGCACATCCCGCACCACGGCTTGCTCAATCACCAACAACGGATCCGCCTGCGATTGCAACACCACCTCGCGCAAGGTGCGCTTGATGAAATCGCGCCACGCCAGCCGCAACGGGTCGGGCTCGGCCAACCCCTGTTTGATGGCCAAGTACTCTTGGGTCGAACGCTCGTAGGCCCACACGTACAAATCACGCAGCAACTCCACGCGCGTCATCTCGTACACGCCCAGCGTGGCGCAAGTGTAGGCTTGCTCCGGCACACCCAAAAACGTCAGGGGACACAGGTTGGCACGAAACAACGGCAAATTGGCTGCCAGCCGCGAGGTGCGCTTGTTGATGTCGGCAAACGGTTGCAAGTACGGCAGATGCACCATCACAAACAACGACTGCTCGAACGGGTCGGCAACCTGGTTCGCCTTGTCCAGCAGCGTGGCCAATGCGTCCTCGATCTGGGGCTGGGTGGACAAGGGCCGGTACACGCTCTGGCCAATTTCCACCGCGTGCTGGCGGATGCGCCCTTCATCCGCTGGATTGGCCAACAAGTTTTCGGCCAACGCGCTGTGCAGATTCATCAAGGTGTAGCGGTTGAACCCGGCGCTGTCGATGTTGTCCACTAACAGTTCAATCGCCGCTTTGTGGTTGAGGATCATCTGCGTTTCGATGGCCGCCTTGCCGTGCGCCACCTTGCCATGCTCGATCAGCTCACGCGTATCCAGTCGGGAGTAGGTGTTGCCCTCCAAGTGGCTGGAGGCCCACGACAAATCAATCAGCAGCCGGTTCAAAATCGCACGGCTGTACGTGCCAGCGGGCGCATGCGCATCGGTGGTGCGGCCCATTTTGTGCAACTGGCGGCGCAACGACTCCGACAAGTACCAAGTCTGGTTGGGCTGGTACGCATCCAGAAAATCCCGCTGGTACCCCACAGGCTGGCGTGCGGCCAAGGGCCGGTTGACGTAAGCCAGCACATCCAAACTGTCTGCCGACAACGGCACGCCATCCAAGTCGGTACGGGGTATCGCGCTGGCGGCGTGGCAATAACGGCGCGCCCGGCCCTCACCCTGCGCCACCACGCGCCCACTGGCCACCAGCTGCGCCAACTGGCGCTGGGCGGTGCGCCGGGCCACGTGGGGATGGTGTGCCAACAACTCGGCCAGCGTCAAGCCATGCGCAGAAGCCGCAATGCTGTGCAACAACAAATCGGTGTAGGTGGAAGTCATGGCGCGATTGTGGCGCGATTCGGCATTTACGTGGCGCAGTTTGGCGCGGTCGCAGTGCGGTTGAGCGCCCGCGCGCAATGTTTCACGTGAAACAATCGCAGCACCCGCCCAGAAAGGCCACCCTCTGCACATGAGCCACGCATGACAACCCACCTTGCCTGCCGCCCCGGCTGTGCCGCCTGCTGCATTGCGCCATCCATCAGCAGCCCCATGCCTGGCCTGCCACACGGCAAGCCAGCAGACCTGCCCTGCCCACACTTGGACAGTGCGTTGCGCTGCCGCCTGTTTGGCCAGCCAGAACGCCCGGTGGTATGCGGCAGTTTGCCACCCAGCACCGAGATGTGCGGCACCACCCGCGAACACGCCCTGCATTACCTGCACACGCTGGAGCGCGCCACACAACCCAGCGGCCCCGAATGTTTCACGTGAAACAATCCGTCCAGACGCAAGCTATTCCGTACACTGTGCCCACCAT
>JBLIZX010000252.1:0-4237 GCA_048860285.1 Macromonas sp.
GTGGGCCCCAGCACTTTGGCGGCAAAACGCTCACCGTGGCGCTCCAGCGCGGCCCGGATGCGGCGCACATCGCAAATGTCGGTGCCGATGCCGTAGATCATGGCCGCTGCGCGGCCTCAATGCACGCCAAGTAGGCCTGCACGGTGGCGGTGTAGCCCAGTTCCAGCGCATCGGCAATCAGCGCATGGCCAATCGACACTTCCTGCAACCCCGGTACACCGCGCACAAAGGCGGTCAGGTTGTCGCGGTTCAAATCGTGGCCCGCGTTGATGCCCAACCCGGCCTCCAACGCCGCCTGCGCCGTGGCGCGGTAACGCTCCAGTTGCTGCGCCTGCGTGGCGTGGCCCCACGCGGCGGCGTAGGGTTCGGTGTAGAGTTCCACGCGGTCGGCCCCCACGGCACAGGCCAGTGCCATAGCTTCGGGTTGCGGGTCCATGAACAGGCTCACGCGCACGCCCAGCGCTTGGCATTCGGCAATCAGCGGGCGCAAGCGTTCGCCGTCCTGCGCCAAATTCCAGCCGTGGTCGCTGGTGAACTGGCCTTCGCCGTCGGGCACAAAGGTGGCTTGGTGGGGCCGCACTTGGCGGACGATGTCCATCAGGTTCTGGAACGGGTTGCCCTCGATGTTGAACTCGCGCTCGGGCCAATCTTGCATCAAGGCGGCCAGATCGAACACATCCTGCTCGCGGATGTGGCGGCCATCGGGGCGCGGGTGGATAGTGATGCCCTGTGCGCCAGCTTGCAGGCATTGTTGCGCCGCACGCGTGACGCTGGGAATGCCCAGGTGGCGCGTGTTGCGCACCAGCGCCACCTTGTTGACATTGACCGACAAGGCCGTGGCGGGCGTAGCGGCGGGCACAGGAGCGTGGGGGGTGGTCATGGTGGTGGATGTCTTTCCAAAAAGTGCAGGCCCCTTGCACATTGCGATGGGGCCAGGCGTTCAGTCGGCCAACGGATGCGCGCGCAGACGTTGCACATCCAGCAGCAGCTGGCGCGTCTGGAACACCCGCACCCCGCTATGGTAGTGCAGCAAGGTGCGCAACACCGGGCGCAAGGCCTGACCACACGCCCCGCTGCACACTTGGCACAAAGCGGCCCAAGGCTGGGGCTGGTCCAGCGCCTGTTGCAGCGCCAACCAATGCTGCCCGCGCAAACCGTGGGCTTGCGTGCGCGGTGTGTGCGGCATCAGGGGGGGCGGGCTGGGGTGCAAACCGCTGTCGGGCCACAGGTGGTAACGCACCTCGGGCCGCAAGGGCTGCAAAGTGGCGCTGTCTTGGTGCAAGGCGGGCAAGTACCCCAGTTCGCGCAGCAGCAGCACTTCAAACGCGCGCAACACCGCCGCCTGCACCGCCCCAGCGTGGGGCAAAGACTGCGATCGGGCCAGCGCCGCCACCGCCTGCGCGTAATGGTCAAACAGGGGCGGATGCGGGTCGTCGCGCGCCAGCAGTTTCAGCACCAATTCGTTGAGGTAATAACCCGCCAGCAAAGCCTCGCCACTGGGCAAGGTGTAACCGCCCTGCCAATGGGCGGCCTTGAGGGTACGCACCTCGGCCTCGCCGCTCCAGCTCAGGCGCAATGGCTGCAAGGGCAACAACACGGCCCGGAACTGCGAAGTGGGGCGCTTGACCCCCTTGGCCACCAGCGCCACGCGGCCATGCTGGCGGCTCAACACCTCCAAAATCAGGCTGGACTCGCTCCACGCGTACTGGTGCAGCACAAACGCCGGTTCATCGTGGATGCGTGGCACCCGAGGCCGGGCACTGGCCATGCGCGGCGGTTTACTCGTAGCCAAACGAGCGCACGCGCGCTTCGTCGTCGGCCCAGCCCGAACGCACCTTGACCCACAACTCCAAAAACACCTTGCCGCCCCAGAGCTTTTCAAGCTCCTGGCGCGCCTCGGTGCCGATGCGCTTGAGCTTCTCGCCCTTCTCGCCAATAATCATGCCCTTGTGGCCGTCGCGCTCCACCACAATGGTGGCAGCAATGCGGCGCAACTTGCCCTCGTCCTCAAACTTGTCGATGACGACGGTCGAGGTGTAGGGCAATTCGTCGCCGGTCAAGCGGAACAGCTTTTCGCGCACCATCTCAGCGGCCATAAAGCGTTCGCTGCGGTCGGTCAGCTCCTCGGCATCGAACATCCAGTCCTGCTCCGGCAGGTATTTTTCGGCGATGCCGTAGAAACGCTGCACATCCTTGGCATTCTTAGCCGACATCGGCACAAATTCGGCAAAGGGATGGCGCTGCTGCATCTCAGCCAGCCACGGTGCAATGTCGCCCCGGCGGTGGATCATGTCGAGCTTGTTGGCCACCAAAATCACGGGGATGTTCTGCGGCAGCAGCTCCAGCACCTTGGCATCGGCCTGGTTGAAGCGGCCCGCCTCCACCACCAGCACAATCACGTCCACATCGGACACCGCACCCAGCACGGTTTTGTTGAGCGAGCGGTTCAGGGCGTTGCCATGCCGGGTCTGGAAGCCGGGCGTATCGACAAACACAAACTGCGTCGGCCCCACCGTGCGCAAACCCGTGATGCGGTGGCGCGTGGTTTGCGCCTTGCGCGAGGTGATGCTCACCTTTTGCCCCACCAGCGCGTTGAGCAGCGTGGACTTGCCCACATTGGGCTTGCCCACAATGGCCACATAACCACAACGGTGTGGGCCTTGTGGCACCTCGGTGGCGGCCTCTGGGCCGGGCAACGGTTCACCGTCACCGGCCACGGGCTTGCCCAGCGCGCGCGCCAGCATGGTGTCCAAGTCGTTTTGCACAGCGGCGGCGGTAGAGGGTTGGGATGGTCGGGCGGTCATGGTTTGGAGGCTTTCAAATGCTGCAACATCGCAGCGGCAGCGGCTTGTTCGGCGGCGCGGCGCGAGGTGCCCGTGCCGGTTTGGGTTTGCTTCAAGGTGGTCACGTCACACGCCACCTCAAACGTTTGGCGGTGCGCTTCGCCGCGCGTGGCCACCACGCGGTACAGCGGCAGAGCCAGCTTGCGCCCTTGCAACCACTCCTGCAACGCGGTCTTCGCGTCTTTGGTGGAGGCTTGCATGGTCGGATTGATGTCCACATCGTGGTACAGGCGCAGCACCACCTGGCGCGCAGCTTCAAAACCCGCGTCCAAGTACACCGCACCCACCAGCGCCTCCACCACGTCGGCCAAGATGGACGGGCGTTGCTGGCCGCCAGAGCGCAATTCGCCCTCGCCCAGCCGCATGGCGTTCGAGAGGCCCAGCGTCTTGGCGATACCAAACAGGGTTTCTTCACGCACCAAGTTGGCGCGGATACGCGACAACTCACCTTCCGACAGGCGCTGCAACCGCTCGTACAGCAAGCCCGACATGGCCAACCCCAGCACCGAATCGCCCAAAAATTCCAGCCGCTCGTAGTGGTCGGCCGAAAAGCTGCGGTGCGTCAGCGCACGCTCCAGCAAATTCGGGTCGGCAAACGTGTGCCCCAGACGCTGTTGCAGCGCCAACCATTCAGGATTCAAAATCCACTCACTTTCCATCCATCACTTCAATTGGAGCGGCCCGTGTAACGCATCACCAGATATGCCGGGCCGAACAGGTGGATTTCGCGCTCATACTCGAACGCCACCACCACTTGGTTGTTTTCTTTGCTGATTTGCAACTGGTTGCCATTGATCGAGCTGATGTCGTCAATGGCCGCCGCTTTGTTGAAACGCGAACGTATCTCGGCCACCGTGGTGCCACTGGCGGCTTGGTTCACGGCTTTTTGCACCGCTTGGTATTCAATCACAGTGGGCACCAGTTGGGCCACCAACACCACCAGCATGGCCACCGCAGCCCCCGTCAGTGCCATGCCCAACACGGTAATGCCACGTTGTCGATGTTTCATTGCGCGCGCTCCAAAAAGGTTGCCTCAGCGCACATCTTAAAGCGCCACAGGCTCAATCAAAACCGCCAATGCGCTTGAAGTTGCCAAAATTCATCCAGACAAAAAACGCCTTGCCCACGATGTTGGCCTCGGGCACAAAGCCCCAGTAGCGTGAATCAAGGGAATTGTCGCGGTTGTCGCCCAGCATGAAGTAGTGCCCGGCGGGAACTTTGCACACCACGCCTTCGGCGTTGTAACGGCACTGGTCTTTAAAAGCGAAGTCGCTGGCACCCGGAATGAAGGCAGGCCGCTCAGGGTCGTTGAGCGTGCGGTAGGTCTTGCCGCCCAATTGTTCCTCGAACTGCTGCGCATAGCGCATGCTGTCGGCATCAAAAAATTCGGGTTG
>JBLIZX010000253.1:0-2726 GCA_048860285.1 Macromonas sp.
CACCTTGCTCAGGCTGAAACGGTCGCCCAACCAGCCACCCAAGATGGCCCCGGCCATACCGCCAAAGTTCAGCGCCAGCATGAAGCTCAAGCTGGAACCCAGGCTGTAACCCGCACTGGCCATCAGCTTAGGCAGCCACGAACCCAGCGCGTACACCATCAACAGGCAGCAGAAGAACGCCAGCCACAGGCACAGCGTACCCACCAGGCGGCCATCACGGAACAGTTCCAGCACCGAGGCCGTGCCGCCCTTGCCTGCACCGGTCAGCAGCAGCTCGTCCTGCGTGGTGAAGGTACGGCCCGGTTCAATGCGTGCCAGCACCTTGCGGGCTTCGTCGTGACGGCCTTGTCGCACCAAAAAGCCCAACGACTCGGGCAGAAAGTACAGGATAAAAGGCAGCGTGACCAACGGCACAGCAGCCACAAAAAACATCCAGCGCCAGCCCAACTCTGGCAGCATGTAGATGCCCACCCCCGCCGCCAGCATACCGCCCAGCGAGTAACCGCTGAACATAATGGCCACCAGCGTACTGCGCAGACGCTTGGGCGCGTACTCGTTCATCAGTGCCACAGCGTTGGGCATCAGACCACCACAACCCAGACCCGCAATGAAACGGAAGATGCCGAACTCGGTCGGCGTGCGGGCAAAGCCGTTCACGATGGTGGCCAACGAAAACAGCGCAAAGCAGATGGCGATGCCTTTTTTGCGGCCAATTTTGTCGGCCAGCGGGCCAAAAAACAGCGCCCCAGCCATCATGCCAAACAAGGCGTAACTGCCCAAAGCACCGGCCTGTAATGGGGTCAGACCCCATTCTTTCATGATGGCGGGCAGCACCACGCCATAAATAAACAGGTCATAACCGTCAAAAATCAGTACCAAGGCACACAAGCACATCACCATCCAGTGAAAGCCGGTGAAGCGCGCATGGTCGATGACACCATGCACATCAATTTTTTGAGTCATTGTGAAGTCTCCTCTGCCGGGATGGTTTTGGGCAGGCGTTATGAGCGGGGCCGTGCAAAACGGCCCCGAATAGGTGGTGGATATGGTGAAGTAGAGGAAGTGCGCTGCGGGATCAGCCGAGATCGCCGCCGCCCACGGGCAGCGTCACGCCCGTGATGTAGGAGGCCTCGTCCGAGGCCAAGAACAGGATGGCACCGACTTGTTCGTCGATGGTGCCGTAACGCTTCATCAGGCTGGAGTCGATGGTCTGGTCGATGATTTGCTGGTACCAGGCCTTTTCCTGCTCGGTTTGCTCGGCAGCATTGCGCGGGATACGGCGCGGCGGCGCTTCGGTGCCGCCGGTGGCAATCGCGTTGACACGCACACCGCGTTGTGCGGTTTCAAACGCCAAGCAAGCGGTCAGGGCATTGACCCCCCCCTTGGCCGCACCGTAAGGCACGCGGTTGATGGAGCGGGTGGCGATCGACGACACGTTGACAATCACGCCCTGGCCCTGCTCCAACATCTGCGGCAGCACGGCATGGCAGCACCACAGCGTGGGGAACAACGAACGGCGTACTTCGGCTTCAATCTCGTTGACTTGGTAGTGCTCGAACGGTTTGGCCCAGATGGTGCCCCCCACGTTGTTGATGAGCACATCGATACGGCCAAAGTGAGTCGCCGCCTCCTGCATCACGCGCTGGCAGTCGGTGGCTTGTTCCATGTCGGCGGTCAGGGTCAGAACCTCGGTGCCTTGGGCCGTGAGCTGATCGCGCAGCTCGAATACCAGCTCCGATCGGTCCACCAGCACCAGCTTGGCACCTTCGGTGGCCATGCGTTCGGCCACACCTTTGCCTATGCCTTGGGCCGCGCCCGTGATCACGGCCACTTTGTTTTGAAAACGTGGGTTCATGGTCAAATTCCAAAAAAAGGCCCGGTCGCAACAACCGGGCCAAATGCAAGACAAACGGAAAAATCAGGCGCTGGCCGAGAACTTCTCGTGGTAGAAGTTGGCGGGCTTGATGCCTTGGTCGCGCATGTACTGGTTTACAGCTTCCACCATGGGCGGCGGGCCGCACAGGTAAATGTCCACCTCACCAGCATTGAGCTGGGCCGGCTGGATGTGGTTGGTCACGTAACCTTTGTTGGGGTAAGTGCTCTCGGGGTTGGCCACGCAAGCGGCCCACGTAAAGTTGGGGATTTGGGCCTTGAAAGCGTCCAGCTTGTCCAAATCCACCAAGTCGGCATCGTTGGTCACGCCGTAAATCAAATGGATCGGGAAGGCGCTGCCCTGCTCGGCAATCTTTTCCAGCATGGCGGTGAACGGGGCCAGGCCGGTGCCACCCGCCAGCATCAACAGCGGACGCTTGATGTCGCGCAGGTAAAAGCTGCCCAACGGGCCCGCCAATTTCATGGCGGAACCGGGCTGTGCCTGCGTGGTCAAGAAACCGCTCATCTTGCCGTTGGGCACGTTGCGGATCAGGAACGACACCGCACCGTCTTTGACGAGCGAACTGAACGAATAAGCGCGGGTTTCGTTGGTGCCTGGAATGTGCAGGTTCACATACTGGCCCGGCAGAAACGACAGCTTGTTGAGCGACTCGCCCCCAATGGTCAGGGAGATGGTGCTGGGCGACTGCTGGCGCACCGCTTTCACGGTCACGTCGTAGCTGGCTTGCTGGGTTTTGCACACCGCCGACGATGCGGGCACACGCACCACGCAATCGGTTTGGGCGCGCATCTGGCACGTCAGCACATAGCCTTCCTTGGCCTCGTCATCGCTC
>JBLIZX010000254.1:0-4631 GCA_048860285.1 Macromonas sp.
CGGCGTGACTCTTTGAAGCGCATCTTGCTGGGTAGCTTGAGGTCGGGGGTGAGCAGCCAGGCGCTCCAGCCGGCGTAGTGTTTTTTCCAGTGGCTGGCCAGTTGCGCAAAGAAGTCGTTGTTTTCGCTGCCATCGCTGTGTTGGGCGGTTTCGCGGCCACGCAGGTGGGTGGGGGCTCGGGCGCGGTCGTCGCTGCGGTGGTGGGCACGGTTGTCGGCTCGGGTATCGGCGCGCTGGCCAGCCACGCCCGCTGCGGCAATGCGTTCACCGTAGGGGGGGTTGAGCAGCATCACGCCGGGGGTGGCGCTGGGCGGGGTGCGTTGCAGCGCGTCACCGCCGCGCAGTTCGATGGCGTGGGCCACCCCGGCACGTTCGGCGTTGCGGCGGGCAAAGTCCACCATGCGGAAGGCCACGTCGGAGCCGAAGATGAAGGGTTTGCCATCCGCTGGCAGATGACGTTCGGCGGCCAGGGCTTCTTGCCGCAGGGCTTGCCAGACGTGGGCTTGGTAGGGCAGCAGTTTTTCAAAGCCAAAGCGGCGTTGGCCGCCGGGGGCGATGTTGAGGGCGATCTGGGCCGCTTCAATCAGCACGGTGCCGCTGCCACAGCAGGGGTCGTACAGGGGCACCGGGGCACTGCCGTCGGGGCCGGGCTGGCCGGTCCAACCTGTGGCGGCGATCATGGCGGCGGCCAGAGTTTCTTTCAGTGGTGCGTCGCCTTTGTCCTCGCGCCAACCGCGTTTGAACAGGGGCTGGCCCGAGGTGTCGATGTAGAAACTGAGGTGTTCAGCGGTGAGGTGGGCGAACACGCGCACGTCGGGGCGGGCGGTGTCGATGCTGGGGCGGGTGCCGCGTTTATCGCGCAGGCGGTCGCAGATGGCATCTTTGACGCGCAGGGCGGCAAAGTTCAGGCTCTTGAGCGGGCTGTGCTGGGCCGTGATTTCAACTTTGAGGGTTTGCTGCGGCGTGAACCAAATTTCCCACGCCACGTCGTGCGCGGCGGCGTACACGTGTTGTTCATCACGGTAGGGTTGGTGTGCCACACGCACCAGCACGCGTTGCGCCAGACGGCTGTGCAGGTTGAGTTTCATGGCATCGCGCCAGCTCCCCGGCAGTTCCACGCCACCGCGCGAGGTGTGCAGTTGCGCGCGCGGCGTGCCGGTGATGCGTTCGATTTCGGTGGCCAGAAAGTCTTCCACGCCAGCGGCGCAGGGCAGAAACAGGGTCAGAGCGTTCATTATTTAGGGGGGTAAGGGTTTGTTTTTGCGCAAGCTGGCCGGTGCGATGCGCAAGGCTTCGCGGTATTTGGCCACGGTGCGCCGGGCGCAGTCGATGCCTTGCGCCTTGAGCAGGTCGGAGAGTTGTTGGTCGCTCAGGGGTTTGGCGGGGGGCTCGCTGGCAATGAGTTGTCGGATCAAGGCCCGCACAGCGGTGCTGGAGGTGTTGGCACCGCTGTCGGTGCCCAGGCCGGAGCCAAAGAAGTATTTAAGTTCGTAGGTGCCCCAAGGCGTGGCCATGTATTTGGCACTGGTGACACGGCTGATGGTGGATTCGTGCAGTCCCAATTCGTCGGCAATTTCGCGCAACACCAGTGGGCGCATGGCCAGTTCGCCTTGCACAAAGAAGGCGCGCTGGCGTTCCACAATCGCGCGCGAGACGCGCAAGATGGTGTCAAAGCGTTGCTGGATGTTTTTGATGAACCAGCGTGCTTCTTGCAGGCGTTGTTGCAGACCGCTGGCGCTGTCGCCTTTGTGGCCGCGCAGGGCGCTGGCGTACACGTCTTGTACCCGCAAGCGTGGCATCACGTCGGGGTTGAGTTCGACGCTGAAGTGCTGGCCGTTGCGCCGCACCACCACGTCGGGCGCAATGGCGTTGCGTTCCACCGGGGCAAAGCGGCGGCCAGGTTTGGGTTCCAGCCGCGCGATGGTGGCCAGGCCAGCGCGCACGCTGGCTTCGTCGCAGCCGCACAAGGTGCTCAGGCGTTTGGTGTCGCGTTTGGCCAGCAGATCCAGCGGCTGTTCGCACAATGCCAACGCGGCACGGTTGGCGGGGGTGTTGCGCAATTCCAGCACTTGCAGGCGCAGGCATTCGGCCAGATCGCGTGCGCCCACGCCGGTCGGATCCATTTGTTGCAGGTGATCGAGTGCGCTGGTCAGGTGTTGTTCGATCGCCGCTTGTTGCGCTTGGCGCTGGGTGGGCGTGTAGGGGTGGGTTTCGGTGGTTTCTTGTTGTGCGACGAGGGCAGCGGCCAACTCGGGCAGCGGATCGATGAGGTAGCCGTCGTCGTCGAGGGATTCGATCAGGGCGTACAGCGCGGCTTGTTGGGTGGGGTTGAGCCGCAGGCCCAGCGCTTGCTGGTGCAGGTGATCTTGCAGGGTCAGCGGGGCGCTGTTCCAGTCGGCGGGGTCGCTGTCGTCGTGGTCGTGCTGGCCGTGGCTGCGGGGTGCTGCGGGTGCATCGCCACCCCACTCGCTGTCGTGGGGGGCGGTGTCTACGGTGCCATCGCCATCCCAGTTCAGGTCGGTGGAGTCGTTGCCGTGGCTGTCGCTGTCCAGCGTGGTGCTGGTGGGCAATGGGTCTGCGGCGGCTTCGCTCAGGCGGTCGCCTTGGCTGACGGGGGTGTCGGTGTGGGGCAGGCCAAACGCTTCGGTCTCGGCTTGCTCGGTCTCACGCTCCAGAAAGGGGTTGTCCGCCAGCAGTTGTTCCACCTCTTGTGCCATGTCCAGCGTGGAGAGTTGCAGCAGCCGGATAGATTGCTGCAACTGCGGTGTCAGCGCCAGATGCTGGGAGGTGCGTAAGGACAGGCCTTGGTGTATGGACATCACATGCGGAAGTGTTCGCCCAAATAGACGCGGCGCACATCGGGGTTGTCCACAATCTCGGCGGGCGTGCCTTGGGCGAGCACGCGGCCATCGCTGATGATGCAGGCGTGGTCGCAGATGCCCAAGGTTTCGCGCACGTTGTGGTCGGTGATGAGCACGCCTATGCCACGCGATTTGAGAAAGCCGATGATGCGCTGAATTTCGATCACCGCAATCGGGTCGATGCCCGCAAAGGGTTCGTCCAGCAGGATGAAGCGCGGGTTGGTGGCCAAGGCACGCGCAATTTCAACCCGCCGCCGCTCACCCCCAGACAGCGCCGGGGCAGGCGCATCGCGCAGGTGGTCAACGTGCAGGTCTTCGAGCAGCGCGTCCAGCCGCTGTTCAAGCTCGGCTTTGGACAGCGCTTTGCCGTGGGCATCGGTTTGCAATTCCAGCACGGCACGGATGTTGTCCTGCACGTTGAGCTTGCGAAAGATGGAGGCTTCTTGCGGCAAGTAGCCCAACCCCAGGCGGGCACGGCGGTGGATAGGCAGATTTTCCAGGGGTTGTTCGTTGAGCCAGATTTCGCCCGCATCGGCGCGCACCAAGCCTACGATCATGTAAAACGAGGTGGTTTTGCCCGCGCCGTTGGGCCCCAGCAGCCCGACCACTTCGCCCGCGTTGACGGTGAGCGACACGTCCTTGACGACCAAGCGTTTGCCGTAAGCTTTTTTCAGGCCCCGGGCTTCCAGGCGTGCCGGTGCGGCGGTGGGAGCGGATGTCACCGGTGTGGCTCCAGCGTGGTGCTGGGTTGCAGCGTGGTGGGCGTTGCGTCCGCTGGTGTGGCGGTGTTGGTCGGCGCGCTGGCGTTGCGACTGGGGCTGAGCATGGTGCGCACGCGCCCCGACGGGTTGCTGTTGCTGCGGTTGGTGGGGCCACCATCGACGGTGAACACGTCGGTGGTGTTGTTGTAAACGATGGTGCTGCCCCGGGTTTCGTCGCTGAGGGTGGCCCCCAAGTAGCGCCGCAGCACGGCCTGGCCGCTGAATTTGACGGTATCGGCTTGGCTGTTGTATTCGATGCGTTGGGCCTCGCCTTCGATAAATTCGTTCACGCCATCGCGCTTTTGTCGAAAGAAGGCGGGCTGCTGCGTGCTGCCTTGCACCAGCCCAAATTGGTGGCCTTGAGCATCTTGCCGCACTTCGAGTTGCTGGCCCCGAATGGCGATGCTACCTTTGCTCACGACCACGCGCCCAGTGAACACGCTGGTCTGGCGCGTGTCGTCGTAGCGCAGGTTGTCGGCCTCGATGTTCATGGGTTGCTGGCGGTCGGCCCGCTCGGCGTGTGCCAGCGGGGTCAGCATCAGGGTGGCCAAGGCCACACCGCACCACAGGTTCAGGGCGGGCAGCAGCATCCGGTCAGCCTTTGCGCAGTTGGGCGATGAGGGCGTTGGCCACGAGCAGGGTCTTGGCGGCTTGGCCGGGCACGTAGTAGCGTCCGGCTATGCCCAGTGCGGGGGTGCCTTCGACTTCGTAGGCATTTTGCAGTTGCACGGCACGTTTCATTTTGCCTGCGGTGCCAAAGGCGTTGTAGGCGGCGCTGAACTTGGTTTTGTCCAGCCCTTGTTTGACGGCCCAATCGATGACGGACTCGGCATTGCGCAGGGGCTGTTTGTCCACGTGGAAGGCGCGAAAGGCTTTTTCGTGCAGGCTGTCGAGCAGGCCCAAGGCTTCCAGTGCGTAGTACAGGCGCTGTTGTGGCTCAAACGCAGCGTTGAAGGCCACGGGTGTGCGGCGCACCACCACGTTGGGGGGCAGTTGCTTGACCCAGTCG
>JBLIZX010000255.1:0-2341 GCA_048860285.1 Macromonas sp.
TAAAACCGGAAGCGGTACGCGCGCTTGATGTCCATGTGCTCAATTTACACGAAAATTATTCCATTCACCCAGAAGATAGCCCACCAAGAAAGGAGCGGGAACAGGGGCTTGCTGTGCAAGCCGCGCTATCCCTCCCCGGCATGAATGCCGGGGTTTCCCGCGCAGATTGATGACCCAATACCTGTTCAACCCACCCGCCGTTCAATCCCTGCCCATCCGTGGCCAAGACACGCGCTTCCCCATCAACCGCCTGTTCTTTGTGGGCCGCAACTACCACGCCCACGCGGTCGAAATGGGCCGTCCGGTGGACAAATCGGTCGAGCGCCCGTTCTACTTCACCAAGTCGTACCAAACGCTGGTGCAAAGTGGCTCAGAAGTCGCCTACCCCCCCGAAACCAAAAACTACCATTTTGAAATGGAGCTGGTGGTGGCGATTGGCAAAGCGGGTTTCCGCGTCAGCGCCGACAACGCCCACGAGATCATTTACGGCTACGCCACGGGCTTGGACATGACACGCCGCGACCTGCAACTGGTGGCACGCGACAAAGGCCGTCCGTGGGATCTGGGCAAGGACTTGGAACAATCGTCGGTGTGCTCTGAAATTGTGCCGATGCCGGGCCACATCATCGACAGTGGCGAAATTGCGCTGGAAGTCAACGGCGAGACCAAGCAAAAGTCCGACGTGAACAAGCTGATTTGGAACATCCGTGAAATCATTGCCGATTTGTCGCTGTTCTACCACCTGCAACCGGGCGACCTGATTTACACCGGTACCCCCGAAGGGGTGGGCGCAGTGGTACCGGGCGACAAGATCACCGGCCACGTGGCGGGCGTGGGCGAAGTGGCCCTGACCGTGGGGGCGGCGGAATGAAGCTCTACAACTTCTGGCGCAGCGGCACCTCGCACCGCCTGCGCATTGCGCTCAACCTCAAGGGGTTGGACACCGAGTACATCGCCGTCCACTTGGGCAAGGAACACCACCTGACCGATGAGTTCAAGGCCGTCAACCCACAACAGTTGGTGCCCGCACTTGTCACCCCCGAGCAAACGCTGATCCAGTCGCCCGCCATCATCGAATGGCTGGAAGAAAAATACCCCACCCCGGCCCTGCTGCCCGCCGATGCCGATGGCCGCGCCAAGGTGCGTGCGCTGGCCGCGATTGTGGGTTGCGACATTCACCCCATCAACAACCGCCGCATTCTGGAATACATCCGCAAAACATTCGGTGCCAACGAAGACGCGATCAACGCTTGGTGTGGCACTTGGATCAGCGCCGGATTCGATGCGTACGAAGCTCTGTTGGCCGCCGACAAAAACCGTGGCCGCTTCAGCTACGGCGACGCGCCCACGATTGCAGACTGCTACTTGGTGCCGCAGATCGAGAGCGCGCGCCGCTTCAAGGTGGACTTGAGCCGCTGGCCGCTCATCATGGCCGTGGAAGCCGCCTGCAACGCGTTGCCAGCCTTCACCCAAGCCGCGCCATCGGCACAACCCGACGCTGCTTGACCGCCCAACAGGTAGCACCCGAGCATCAAAAAGCCCCGCCAGCGCAAGCTGCGGGGCTTTTTGCATAGTCAAGCACCCAATCAGGCCGCGATCAGCGTGACTTTGACCGAAGCACGCTCGGACACTTCAGCGGCCACCGACCCCATGAGCAGCTTCATCAAACCGGTGCGGCCGTGGCTGCCCATCACGATTTCATCGAAACCGTTGTCGCTGGCAAAGCGGCAAATCACGTCGGCGGGGTGGCCCACCACCACGTGTTGCTGGTACGTCACGCCAGCGGCATCCAACACTTGGCGCACCGCTGCCATGCTGGCCAAACCTTCCTCGCGGTGGTAGCTGTTGAGCTCATCGGCGTTGACGAAGCTGCGCGCATGGCCATCCACCGGCAACTGCACGCTCAACAGGTGCAGCTCCAGCGTGGCGGGCCGCACACGCTGCAACCATTGCGTCAGGGCTTGGGCACCAAAGTCGGAGCCGTCCACAGGCAACAAAATCTTGGTCATAGCAAATATTCCTTTCAGTGCGACGAATCTTTGTGGGCCAAATCGACCAGCGGGGCTTGCTCGGCAGACGCTTGCGCGCGTTTGGCCAACAGCGTACCCACCACCACCACCAACGCAGCACCAGCGGCACCCGTGGCATAGTGCAACCACGACGGCAAATCGGGGAAGTTGTTTTTGACGGTTACGTCAGTCACAAACATACCACCGCCAATCCAGCCCAGCAGTGCCGCACCCAGCGTGATCACCACCGGGAAGCGGTCCATCAGTTTGAGCACAAATTTGCTGCCCCACACGATGATGGGGATGCTGATGAGGATGCCGAACACCACCAA
>JBLIZX010000256.1:0-2352 GCA_048860285.1 Macromonas sp.
CAACGGGTCTTGCCAACCCAGCGGGTCGTGCCCGGCCTTGGGCAGTTCGTGTACGTCGTGGCCCGACGACCACACCGCCGCCCCCGGCTGGGCGCGCAACACCACCACCCGCACGCCTTGGTCGTGGAAACACCCCAGCGCAGCAATGATTTCGCAAATCAAATCTTGCGACAGCGCGTTGCGCTTGGCGGGCTGGTGCAGTGTGATGGTGCCGATGTCATCGGTCACATCGGTCAGAATGAAGCGTTGTGTCATAGCGGCGGATTGTGTCGTGTTTTGGGGACAGTGCCATGACACACCACAGCGATCCCACCGCTCAACCGTCGTCTTCAGGGGCGAACTGGTGCGCCTCCAGCACCACACGCCGCACCACGTCGGCGGCAAAGCCGCGCGCGGCCAAAAAGCGCATTTGGCGCGCTTGTTCGCTGGGAGTGGTGGTGGGCTGGCCAAATTTTTTGCGCCAGACTTCGGCGGCACGCTCCAACTCGGTGTCGCGCAAGCTGCTTACCGCCTCTTGCACCACGGCATCGCTCAAACCTTTGGCTTGCAGCTCCTGCCGCACACGGCTGGCACCCCACTTGGCGGCGCGGCGGTGCAACACGCTGTCGGCCACACGTTCTTCGTGGATGTAGCCTTTGACCTGCAACTCGTCGAGCACCGCCGCCAGCAGTTGAGCATGGTGTTCTGCGGCGGTTTCATCATCGTCCACACCGGGCCGCCAACGCAACTTGCGCTCCAGTTCGGCGCGGGAATGTTCACGCTGGCTCAACAGTTGCAAAGCGCGCGCCTTGAGCGACGGCGGGGGCCGCTGCCGCCCGCCCCTCTCGCCGCGCGCTGCCGCACCACCGTCACCGGCATTGCCCCAACTCATGCCAAGTCGGCGCTGTCGTCGTCCAAGCCCGGCACGCTACTGGGGTCAAACGCGGGCAACAGGGGCACATTCAACGCGGTGCGGACTTTGTTCTCAATCTCGTGCGCCAGTGCGGGGTTGGCGCGCAGAAATTCGCGCGAGTTGTCGCGGCCTTGGCCGAGTTTCTCGCCGTTGTAGGCGTACCAGGCGCCGGACTTTTCCACAATCTTGTTGGCCACACCCAGGTCAATGATCTCGCCCTGGCGGCTGATGCCCTCGCCAAACAGGATGTCGAATTCGGCGGTCTTGAAGGGCGGGGCCACTTTGTTCTTCACCACCTTGACCTTGGTCTCGTTGCCGATCACGTCCTCGCCCTTCTTGAGCGAGCCGGTGCGGCGGATGTCGATGCGCACCGAGGCATAGAACTTGAGCGCGTTGCCGCCGGTGGTGGTCTCGGGGCTGCCAAACATCACGCCAATCTTCATGCGGATTTGGTTGATGAAGATGACCATGCAATTGGTCTTTTTGATGGTGGCGGTGAGCTTGCGCAGGGCTTGGCTCATCAGGCGCGCCTGCAAACCGGGCAGGCTGTCGCCCATGTCGCCTTCAATTTCGGCGCGGGGCGTGAGCGCGGCCACCGAGTCCACCACGATCAAATCGACCGCACCTGAGCGCACCAGTGAATCGACGATTTCCAGCGCCTGCTCGCCGGTGTCGGGCTGGCTGATGAGCAGCTCGTGCGGGTTCACACCCAGTTTTTGCGCGTATTGCACGTCCAGCGCGTGTTCGGCATCGACAAAAGCACAGGTGCCGCCTTGCTTTTGCATCTCGGCAATCACTTGCAGCGTGAGCGTGGTCTTGCCCGACGATTCGGGGCCGTAGATCTCGATCACACGGCCACGCGGCAGGCCACCCACGCCCAACGCCACGTCCAACCCCAGCGAGCCGGTGGACACCACTTGGATGTCCTCGATCACCTCGCCTTCACCCAAGCGCATGATGGTGCCTTTGCCAAATTGCTTCTCAATTTGGGCCAGCGCGGCTTGCAGGGCTTTGGCTTTTTCGGGGTTCAGTTGGTTGGGGGTACCCATGGCAAATCCTTGGTAGAACAATAAGTTGGCCCGTCACCCTCCCGGCGGTGGAGTAACGTGCGGTGTCGGTATAGAGGGCAGTTTAAGGGCAAATACTTTCTAATATTGCAAATATTTGATCAGTTTGCATTACCATTTACAGGCTTATCCACAATGTTATTCACAGCATGTTGCCACCCCCGCCAAACACATCGACCACACCGCCCGACGACCGCTGGCGACACACCCATTTCGGCTTTTTAATGGGCCATGCACTGCGCCGATTTGATGCGCGCGTGCTGGAGCTGATGGCGCATGCGGTACAAGTGCCGTTGGCGCTGTCCAACTTGGCCGCGCGCGAACAGGTGGGCGCGGCCCACATCCACATCACCCGCCACCTCCAACTGCAAGGCTCGCGCCTGACCGAACTTG
>JBLIZX010000257.1:0-3272 GCA_048860285.1 Macromonas sp.
GCTCAGGCGCTGCTAACCCAGCTTGAGCAAGCACGCGCCACGCAACTGCACGCGCTGGCACTGCTGGTAGGTGCCGATCCTGGCCCGCTGCCCACCAAGGCACCCTTCGATGAAACAACGGTGCTGGCCGAACTTCGGACCGGTCTGCCTTCGGAACTGCTGGTCAGTCGTCCGGACATCATTGCCGCCGAACACCAATTGCGCGCTGGCGATGCCAACATCGGGGCCGCCCGCGCGGCGTTCTTGCCGCGCATTGCGCTGACCGGCAGCTTCGGCACGGCCAGTTCCGATCTGGACGGCCTGTTCGATTCCGGCAGCCGCGCCTGGACCTTCATGCCCACCCTGTCGCTGCCCATCTTCGATGGCGGGCGGCGGCGCGCCAACCTGGAACTGAGCGAAGTGCGTCGTGACATCGCCGTTGCCGGCTACGAGAAGACCATTCAAACGGCCTTTCGCGAGGTGGCCGATGCACTGAGCGCCAAGTACTGGCTGGCTGAGCAATTGACGATCCAGCGGGCCAATCTGGAAGCGCAAAGCGAACGCGCGCGGCTGGCCCAGTTGCGCTACGACAACGGCTCGGCCGCTTTCCTGGAGGTGCTGGACGCCCAACGCGATCTGCTGGATGCCGGACAACAACTGGTGCAGGCGCGCCGTGCGCTGCTGTCTAGCCAGGTGGCACTGTATGCCGCGCTCGGCGGCGGCACCCTCACCGCAACCGGCCAGGCGCAGAGTGCGACCTCGACGCCCGCTTCCACCCCATCAACCCGTTAAGGCACGCCGAACCCATGACTGTCTCCCCCTCTCTCAAGAAAAAACTCCTGGTCGCTGCCGCTGCAGCGGTTGTTGTCGCGCTGGCCTGGTGGGGCTGGACGAAGTTTGCCGATACCGGCCCCGGCGAAGGATTCGTCAACGGCAATGGCCGCATCGAAGCCACGGAGATCGACATCGCCACCAAGCTGCCCGGACGTATCGAAGACATTCTGGTCCGTGAAGGCGATTTCGTCTCAGCGGGCCAGCCACTGGCCAGGATGCAACTGGAAACGCTTGAGGCGCAGCGCGACGAAGCCTTCGCCATGCGTGAACAGGCCGAGCACTCGGTGACCGCAGCACAGGCCCAGGTGGCGCTGCGTGAAGCCGACGTGGTTGCGGCGCAGGCGCTCGTCGGCCAGCGCGAGTCGGAACTGGACGCTGCGCAACGGCGCCTGACACGCTCCAGCACGCTGTCGAGCGAGGGCGCCGCCTCGATACAGGAACTGGACGATGACCGGGCCCGCGTACGGGGTGCACAGGCGACGCTTGCGGCCAGCAAGGCGCAGGCTGCCGCTGCCCGCGCTGCGGTCGAGGCCGTCAAGGCCCAGCTGGTCGGCGCGAAGTCCAGCGTATCCGCCGCCACGGCCAGCATCAATCGCATCGAAGCCGACATCCGCGACAGCGAACTGCGCGCGCCGCGCGACGGGCGGGTGCAGGTGCGCGTGGCGCAACCCGGCGAGGTGCTGGGATCGGGCGGACGCGTCCTGAATCTTATCGACCTGTCGGACGTCTACATCACCTTCTTCCTGCCCGAGACTGTGGCCGGCCGCGTCGCACTGGGTTCCGAGGTCCGCATCATTCTGGATGCCGCGCCGGAGTATGTGATACCAGCCACTGTTTCCTTCGTCGCCAGCGCGGCGCAGTTCACCCCCAAAACGGTCGAAACCGCCAGCGAGCGGCAGAAACTGATGTTTCGCGTGCGCGCGCAGATTTCGCAGGAGTTGCTGCGTGAGCACCTCAATCAGGTCAAGACCGGGTTGCCCGGCGTGGCCTGGATCAAACTCGACGCCAATGCCGAGTGGCCTCAAAACCTCTCCGTTCGCGTGCCGGAGTAAGGTATGAGCCACAGTGCGAGTGCGCAGCCCACGACCGTTGCAAGCGTCCGTCAGGTGCGCTTGCGTTACGGCGACGTCATCGCCCTGGATGGCATCGATCTGGACATTCCCGCCGGACGGATGGTCGGCCTGATCGGCCCCGACGGCGTGGGCAAATCCAGTCTGCTCTCATTGCTGGCGGGTGTGCGCATCATCCAGGAGGGCACGGTCGAGGTGCTGGGTGGCGACATGGCCAGCAAGGCCCATCGCAAGCAGGTATGCCCGCGCATCGCCTACATGCCGCAGGGACTGGGCAAAAACCTGTATCCGACGCTCTCGGTCGAGGAGAATCTGCAATTCTTCGCGCGCCTGTTCGGTCATGGCGCCGCAGAGCGCCGCCAGCGGATCGACGAACTGACTCAGGCCACTGGCCTGTTCAAATTCCTGGAGCGCCCGGCAGGCAAGCTGTCCGGGGGCATGAAGCAAAAACTCGGCCTGTGCTGCGCGCTGATTCATGACCCGGATTTTCTGATTCTCGATGAGCCGACGACTGGCGTGGACCCGCTGGCGCGCGCGCAGTTCTGGGATCTGATTGACCGTATTCGCGCCGATCGCCCCGGCATGAGCGTGATTGTGGCCACGGCCTACATGGATGAGGCCCAGCGCTTCGACTGGCTGGCCGCCATCGACGACGGCAAGGTCCTCGCCACCGGCACGCCGAAGGAATTGCTGGCAAGAACAGGCAGCCCGAACCTGGAAGAGGCATTCATCCGCCTGCTCCCGGAAGAGAAAAAGCGCGGACACCAAGCGGTAGTCATTCCCCCCTTGTCGGATGGCGGCGCGGACGATATCGCCATCGAGGCCGAGGGGCTGACCATGCGCTTTGGCGACTTCGTTGCCGTCGATAGCGTGTCCTTCCGCATCCGGCGCGGTGAAATCTTCGGCTTCCTCGGCTCCAACGGGTGCGGCAAGTCCACGACGATGAAGATGCTTACCGGCCTGTTGCCGGCGAGCGAGGGTCGGGCCTGGCTGTTCGGCCATGAAGTGAACCCGCATGATCTGGGCACCCGCCGCCGCGTCGGCTACATGTCCCAAGCGTTCTCGCTCTACAGCGAAATCACGGTACGCCAGAACCTGGAGTTGCACGCCAAGCTCTTCAGTGTGTCCCCGGAGGACATTCCTGCTCGCGTCGATGAGATGGTGGAGCGCTTCGGGCTGGTGGACGTCATCGACAGCCTGCCGGCCAGTCTGCCTCTGGGCATACGCCAACGCCTGTCGCTGGCGGTCGCCATGGTGCACAAGCCAGAACTGCTGATTCTGGACGAACCGACTTCGGGCGTCGACCCGGTGGCGCGCGATGCGTTCTGGCGACTGCTCATCGAGCTGTCGCGGCGTGACCGGGTGACGGTCTTCATTTCCACCCACTTC
>JBLIZX010000258.1:0-2612 GCA_048860285.1 Macromonas sp.
CAGCGCCGGATGCGTTTCTCGGCTCTGCGCGGCACACGTGCGGGCAGTGCCGAGGCGCAGCCCGTGGCCTTGCAGCGGGGCTGGGCTGCGCTGGCGCTGCTGGCCTGCGCCTTGCCCGTGCTGTTTGGTTTTGTGTTGCCGGTGCTGTTCATGCTGCGCCCGCTGCTGGAAAGTTGGGGCGAACTGCCTTGGGCCGATTTTGTGCGCTGGGCGGGCAACAGCCTGTGGCTGGCGAGTCTGACCGCCGGGTTGGCCACGCTGGCCGCGTTTGGGCTGGCGTTTGCGCAACGTACCCAACCCAACCGCCTCACGCGCACGGTGGTGCAATTGGCCGGACTGGGTTACGCCGTGCCGGGTGCGGTGATTGTGGTGGGCCTGTTGCTGCCCGTGGGGTGGCTGCAAGTGGTGGCCCCCGACAGCAGCGTGGGCTACTGGATCACCGCCACTGCACTGGGGCTGGTGTGGGCGTACATGGTGCGTTTCTCGTCGGTGGCGTTGCAGTCCGTGCAAAGCGGCTATGCGCGCATCCCTACCAGCCTGGACGATTCGGCCCGCATGCTGGGCACCACCGGGCCGGGTTTGCTGGCGCGGGTGCATTGGCCGCTGCTGCGCCGCTCCACCGCCGCCGCGCTGCTGCTGGTGTTTGTGGACGTGATGAAAGAACTGCCCGCCACGCTGGTGCTGCGGCCCTTTAACAGCGACACACTGGCCGTGGTGACGTACCAGTTGGCGCGCGATGAACGTTTGGGCGAAGCCGCCTTGCCCGCGTTAACGTTGGTGCTGGTGGGGTTGCTACCGGTGGTGTTGCTCAGCCGTACTTTGCGCAGCAAATAGCCACGGCGGTTACGCCGGTAATTGCAACGCCGCTTGCAGTTCGGCATCGGAGCGGCCTTCCACCGCCACCCGCTTGGTGCGGCTGCTGGTGCCCATCTCAATCGAAATGGCCGATTTGGGCACGCCACAGCGTTGTGCCAGAAACACAATCAGCGCCTTGTTGGCCTCGCCGTCCACTGGCGGGGCTTTGAGCTGGATTTTGGGTTTGCCATCGTGGGTGCCGACCAACTGTGTCTGTTTGGCCCCCGGTTGGCAGTAAAGGACGATTTTGCCCATGTTTTTCCTGCTCAGGGCCGTGGCTTTTTGACCACCGCATAGCGCATCAGCGTTTTTTCGCGGGCGGCGGCGTGGGCCACCACGGGGTGGGGGTAATCTTGGCCCAATGTGATGCCCGCTGTTTGCAGCTCCAGCGGTTTGGCTTGCCACGGGGCGTGGATGGCGGCATCGGGCAATGCGGCCAACTGTGGCAAATAACGCCGGATGAACTTGCCCTGTGGGTCAAACTTTTCGCTTTGGCTGACGGGGTTGAAGATGCGGAAGTACGGTTGCGCATCGCAGCCGCTGGAGCTGGCCCACTGCCAGCCGCCATTGTTGGCGGCCAGGTCAAAGTCGATCAGCCGCTCGGCAAAATAACGCTCGCCCCAACGCCAGTCCAGCCCCAAGTCTTTGCACAAAAAGCTGGCCGTGACCATGCGCAGGCGGTTGTGCATGTAGCCCGTCTGGTTGAGCTGGTGCATGGCAGCGTCCACCAGCGGGTAGCCGGTGCGGCCTTCGCACCAGGCCGCAAACAGCGCCTCGGCGTGCTTGCCGTGTTCCCAGCGGATGGCATCGTATTCTGGCTTGAAGCTGCGTTCCACCACGTGCGGATGGTTGGCCAGAATTTGGTGGTAAAAATCGCGCCAAATCAACTCGTTCAGCCATGTGCTGCCCCCGGCCTGACCCCGCTGGTGCAGCGCGTGTGCCATGCTGGCCAGTTGCCGGATGCTGATGGTGCCAAAGCGCAAATGCACGCTCAGGTAACTGGGGCCTTTGATGGCGGGGTAGTCCCGCGCTTGCTGGTAATGCTCAATGCGGCTGCTGAAGTCCTCCAGCAAGGCCCGTGCGCCCCGGCTGCCGGTCTTGATTTTGAGTGCGCGCAAATTGGTGGGCGTAAAGTCCATCGCCTCCAGCGTGGGTACGCCTGGGGCTTGGTCGGCGGGCAATGGGGCCAGCGCGTCGGCGTAACGCTCCACCGGGTAGGCTTGCAGGTAAAACGGCGTGATCTTTTTGAGCCAAGCGTTTTTGTACGGCGTGAACACGCTGAACGGCTGGCCGTTGAGCGTGACCACCTCGCGCCCCTCAAAAACGACGTGATCCTTGTAGTGGTGCAGCATCACACCCGTGTGCGCCAGCGTGCCCAGCACATGGTGGTCGCGCTCCAGCGCGGCGGGTTCATCGTCGTGGTTGGTGAACACCGCCTGCACGCCCAGTTGCGCCGCCACACGCGGTACCACATCGAGCGCTGCGCCGTGGCGCACCAGCAGCCCCACGCCCTCGGCCCCGTTGCTGCGGCCCAGCGCGCGCAGTTGTTCGTCCAAGTCGATCAGCGATTCGTGGATGAACTCCACGCGCCGGTCGGCCTGCAAGCCGCGTTCCAGCAACGGCTGCAAGATGGTGGTGTCGAACACAAACACGCACCACACCTTTTTGCAACTCTTGAGGGCGTGGTACAGCGCGGCGTTGTCGTCCGCACGCAAATCGCGCCGGAACCACATCAGGCCAGCGTCGTATTTCTTGGG
>JBLIZX010000259.1:0-5587 GCA_048860285.1 Macromonas sp.
GGTGCCCGTTCGATAATGACCACACCGAACAACCCACAGGAGTGACAAGATGGACATTTCCGTAAGCGCAATGGTCAGTGGTGCTATGCAAATGCAGCAAGCCCGTGTGGCGCAAGATGTGCAAGTCACCATGCTGAAAAAAGCGCAAGACATTCAAACCACACAAGCGGCGGCCTTGTTGCAAACCCTGCCGGGCAACCTGCCATTGGCTACCCAAGGCACGCTGGGGACCCAGCTCAATGTGATGGCTTAAGTCCGGCTTGCTGAAAAAAGCGTTTGCACGGCTGGGTGCTTTCTTCATATAATCGTCGGCTTCGCAGCGATTTTTTGGGCTCCGCGGCGAAGTTCATTCCCACCTAAGAGGCTTCCTTCAGAGAAGCACCGACCGTGGAAAAGAGCCTGCCAAACCCTCTTTTTTCAAGAGCAATCTCATGCAAAAAACAACCGTCAGCGCCAAGCCCGCTGAGGTGGTGCACGAGTGGTTTGTTGTTGACGCCACCGATAAGGTGCTCGGACGTGTCGCCAGCGAAGTGGCACGCCGTCTGCGTGGTAAACACAAAGCCATTTACACCCCTCACGTTGATACCGGTGATTTCATCGTCGTCGTCAACGCCGCCAAACTCAAAGTCACGGGCACCAAGTCCCTGGACAAGATGTACTACCGTCACTCGGGCTTCCCGGGCGGTATCTACGGCACCAACTTCCGCGACCTGCAAGCCAAGCACCCTGGCCGTGCGCTGGAAAAGGCCGTCAAAGGCATGCTGCCCAAGGGTCCCCTGGGCTACGCCATGATCAAGAAGCTCAAGGTGTACGGTGGTGCTGAGCACCCGCACACCGCCCAGCAACCCAAAGTGTTGGACATCTAAGGAGCGGTCATGATTGGTGAATGGAACAATGGCACAGGCCGTCGCAAATCCAGCGTCGCCCGCGTGTTTCTGAAAAAAGGCTCCGGCAAAATCACGGTCAACGGTAAAGACATCGAATCGTTCTTCGGTCGTCAAACCTCGATCATGATTGCCAAGCAACCGCTGGTGCTGACCGAAAACACCGAAGCGTTTGACATTCAAGTCAACGTGCATGGTGGTGGCGAATCCGGCCAAGCCGGTGCAGTGCGTCACGGTATCACCCGCGCTCTGATCGACTACGATGCGGCCCTCAAGCCCGCACTGAGCGCCGCTGGTTATGTGACCCGCGATGCCCGTGAAGTCGAGCGTAAGAAAGTCGGTTTGCGTTCCGCACGCCGCGCCAAGCAGTTCAGCAAGCGTTAATTCGCTGTTGCGCTGTGGGGGTACCAGGCAAAAGGTGCTCCGCCAAAATGCCGCCCTTGGCTTTGTGCTGTGGGCGGTTTTTGTTTGGGTGCAGCACCCACTGCAAAACCCCAGCGCTGCATTTCCGACTGTTTTGGTTTAGTATTCAGCCATCTGTTGTTTTTTAGTTTCCACAAGGTTGTCCCATGAGTGCCGTTGCCGCTGAAGTTGCCCAAGACGTTGAAACCGAGATGCCTGCGCCGCTGGTGTTCACCGACAGCGCAGCCGCCAAGGTGGCCGACCTGATTGCCGAAGAAGGCAATCCCGATCTGAAATTGCGGGTGTTTGTGCAGGGCGGCGGCTGTTCGGGTTTTCAGTACGGTTTTACCTTTGACGAAATTCAGAACGACGACGACACGGTGATGAGCAAGAACGGTGTCTCGCTGTTGATCGATGCCATGAGCTACCAGTACTTGGTGGGCGCTGAAATCGACTACAAGGAAGACTTGCAAGGCGCACAGTTCGTGATTAAGAACCCCAACGCTACCACCACTTGTGGTTGCGGTTCGAGCTTCAGCGTTTAATTTCGTGCTGTGATGCCCCGCCACCAGCGTCAGGCGGGGTAAATTGCGCCCAGTACGCGCAGTCCGCGCGCGCCCGTCACTTGTGGCTCGTTGCCGGGCAAGCCCAGCAAGGTTTGCCGCGCCAGCCAGGCAAAGGCAGCAGCTTCTACCCACGACACCGGCCAGCCCGCCTCGCTGGTGGGGCGCACTTGCGCATGGGGCAGTTGCTGTTGCAGTGCCGCCATCAGGGTGGCGTTGTAGGCCCCGCCACCACAAATCCACACCGTTTGCACACGCTCTACGGCCCACGGCAAGGCGTGCAGCCCTTGGGCGATGCTGCGTGCGGTGAGTTGTACCAGCGTGGCCTGTACGTCCACAGCAGGTACGTGGGCAAAGTCTTGCAGTTGCTGGGCCAGCCAATCGGCGTGGAACAAATCGCGCCCGGTGCTTTTGATGCCGCTGCGCTGGAAGTACGGATCGGCGAGCAGGTGTTGCAGCAGTGCTGTGTTGGAGCTGCCTTGTGCCGCCCATGCGCCATGGGCATCGTAAGGTTGGCCGGTATGGCGCGCACACCACAGATCCAGCAGCACGTTGCCGGGGCCGGTGTCTAGGCCCAGCACCTGACCATCGCCGGGCAGGGCGGTGGCGTTGGCAATGCCACCGATGTTGACCACCGCGAGCGCCTGGTGGGCTTGTCCAAAAATGTGTTGATGGAACGCGGGTACCAGTGGTGCGCCTTGGCCTCCGGCGGCCACGTCGCGGCTGCGAAAATCGGCCACCACGGCAATGCCGGTGCGTTCGGCCAGCAGCGCAGGTTGGTTGAGTTGCAGTGTATACGGGTGTGCTGTGGGCGGTGGCTGGTGCCGCACGGTTTGGCCGTGTGCGCCTATGGCCGCAATGGCGCTGGCGGGCAGGCCGCTGCGGTGCAGCAGGGCTTGTACGGTGTCGGCGTACAAGTCCACCAACTGTTGGGCCGCTATGTGGGCGCGGTGCAGTTCGTTGTCGCCGGGAGTGTTGAGTGCCAGCAGTTCTGCCCGCAGTGCGGCGGGCATGGGCACAAAGTGGCTGGCGAGCACGCGCGGGGTGGCGCTTGAAAAATCGGCCAACACGCCATCCACCCCATCCAGCGAAGTGCCGGACATCAGTCCAATGCAGTGTCCGCTGGATGATGATGAGGAGGATGGCATGGCGGTATGCGCTGGGGAGGTGGCCGGGGTTATTCCGCGTTGGCTTGCACCACGGTGGCGGCGGTGTCGAGTTGTTGGCGCATGGCCTGGGCCACTTGCTCAAATTCTTGGCGCGCGGCCACCGACATGGCCTGACCACCACCGTCACGGGCTATGTTGAGGGGGTCTTGGTGCTGCCCGGACACTTTGTATTCAAAGTGCAGGTGTGGGCCGGTAGAGGCACCGGTGGAGCCGACCAAGCCGATGGTGTCGGACTGGGCGACACGTTGTCCGGTGCGCACCTGAATGCGGCTGAGGTGGGCGTACACGGTGCTTTTGTGTTCGCTGTGTTCCATTTCGATGACGTTGCCGTAGCCGTTTTTCCAGCCGGCAAAGGTCACAGTGCCTTCGGCCACGCTGCGCACGGGAGTGCCGGTGGGGGCAGCGTAGTCCACGCCCAGATGGGCTTTAAGGTTGCCCGAGATGGGGTGAAAGCGCAGGCCGTAGCCGCTGCTCATGCGTGAAAATTCCAGCGGTGAGGCCAAAAATGCGCTGCGGTTGCTTTTGCCATCCGGGCCGTAGTAAGCCCCTTTTTGGCCGGGTTCTTCAAACCAGAGTTTTTGGTGCGCTTGGCCTTGGTTGATGAATTCTGCCGCCAGCAGGCGGCCAAATTGCAGCACTTCGCCATCGGCTTCCAAGGTTTCGTACACCACGCTGAAGCGGTCGCCCGGTTGCAGGTCGCGCCGAAAGTCGATATTGGCGCTGAACAAATCGGCCAGTTGGGTCGCAATGTCGTCGGGCAGACGGGCTGCGTCGGTGGCGGCAAACAGGGAGCTGCGAATGGTGCCGCTGCTCAGGCGCGTGGAGCGTGTGAGCGGGGCTTGTTCGGTGTGGCTGCGCCAGCCTAGGGCGGGGTGGTGTTCAACCACCAGACGGTTGTAGTGTTGTGCGCGTTCATCGGGCAACCAGCGTGCGGTCAGGCGCACCAGCCCGCCTTGGTCGTTGGTTTCAGCGGTGACGAGCTTGCGCGTGGTGCCTTGCAGCAGCTGGCGGGCGTGTGCATCTTGGCGCAAAAAGGCGGTGGCGGTGCTGTCGTTGACTCCTAAGCGGCGCAACAGGCTGTGCAGGGTGTCGTCACGGCGCGTTACATCGCTCTGAAACAGCACGAACGGGGTGCTGGCCTCGGGGCTGTGTTGTGGGGTTTGCAGTGCAGGTTGTACCGGCTCGACAAAGTTTTGCACCACCACGGGGGTGTTGCTGGCCGTGGGGCTCAACGGAGCCACGCCAAAGGCGGTGACACCGGTGCCCAGCAGCAGCACGCCCAGACCACCCATCAGGCGTTTGGGGTAGTGCTGGAACAGGCGGGCCAGTTCTTGAAGGAGTGTGTTCATAGCAGTCCGGGAGGCCAACCGTTGCGCGCAACCGCAAGTTGCACCACCGCTGACCTCAAGGCGATGCGGAGCCACAGTAGGCTTACACCATCGCGAGGAGAA
Source organism: Macromonas sp. (assembly GCA_048860285.1). Classification (GTDB taxonomy): domain Bacteria; phylum Pseudomonadota; class Gammaproteobacteria; order Burkholderiales; family Burkholderiaceae_C; genus Macromonas_A. The sequence goes on from JBLIZX010000259.1 coordinate 4,470, forward strand.
GACAACTTGCCGGGTGCCAATCGGCGCAAAGCCGTGGTGCCCACTAGAATGGCAAGCCAAGATAACGCACCAGTATAGCCCGATTGTCCGGGCACTGCACCTGTCCTTTTCCCGCTATGAACCACACACCTGCCCCAACTTCTTGCTCTTCTTCGTCCGAATTGCCGTTGTCCGACGCGGTGCGGCACGCTTTGGCCGTGACGCGGCGCGGTTGCGAGGAGCTGATTCCTGAAGCCGATTGGGTGAAAAAATTGCAAAAAAGTGAGGCCAGTGGCGTGCCGTTGCGCATCAAGCTGGGGTTGGATCCGACCGCGCCCGACATCCACATCGGCCACACGGTGGTGCTCAACAAAATGCGCCAGTTGCAGGATCTGGGGCACACCGTCATCTTTTTGATTGGGGACTTTACCAGCCTGATTGGCGATCCTTCGGGCCGCAACAGCACGCGCCCGCCACTGACACCGGAGCAGATCAAGGCCAACGCCGAAACGTATTACAAGCAAGCCAGCTTGGTGCTGGACCCGGCCAAAACCGAGATCCGCTACAACAGCGAGTGGAGCTTGCCGTTGGGCAGCATGGGCATGATCCAGTTGGCGGCCAAGTACACCGTGGCGCGCATGATGGAGCGCAACGATTTTCACCAGCGTTTTACCGCCGGCACACCGATCAGTGTGCATGAGTTTTTGTACCCGCTGATGCAGGGTTACGACTCGGTGGCGCTGCAAGCCGATTTGGAGTTGGGTGGCACCGACCAAAAGTTCAACCTGTTGATGGGCCGCCATTTGCAGCAGGAATATGGCCAGGAGCCGCAGTGCATCCTGACGATGCCGCTGTTGGTGGGGCTGGACGGGGTGGACAAGATGTCCAAGTCCAAGAACAACTACATTGGCATTACCGAAGATGCTAACACCATGTTTGCCAAGGTGTTGTCGATCAGTGACACGCTGATGTGGGATTGGTACACGCTGTTGAGCTTCAAGAGCGAGGCCGACATCGAGGCACTCAAGGCCGCTATCGCCCAAGGGGCCAATCCCAAGGATGCCAAGGTGGCCTTGGCCAAGGAGATTACCGCGCGTTTTCACAGCGCAGCGGCCGCAGACGCTGCGGAGCAGGACTTC
>JBLIZX010000260.1:0-2631 GCA_048860285.1 Macromonas sp.
GCCCATGTCGTGCAGCCACCGGGCCATGCCCAGCAGGGCCAGTCCAATGTCGGGCGTGGCCAGCAGTTGTCGCACCACGGTTCGCCGTTGCTGGCTGGCTTTGTCCAGTGCGGTCTGGGCGCGTTGCAACGCCCGGGCTTGGCGCGGGTGGCCGTTGGCAAACGCTGTGGCCCACAGGGGCAGGGTTTCGGTGCCTGCCACATCCAAGTCGCGCAACGCTCCCAGGGCTTGCAACAGTGGGCGCAGTGGGGCGCGGTCGACCGTGTGGGCCAGCCACGGGCGCAACAGGCGCTCGATGCTGCGCCAGCGCCGCCACGCCACTCTGGCCTGATGCACCAGCTCAGGGTGGTCGGCGTGGCACAGTGCGGCCAAGTTGCGCGTGAATTGTTCCAGCACTTCGCCCAGTACCTGTGCCGCTGCCCGTTGTGGCCCCCATTTTTTGCCCAAGGTGACGGTGCGTGCCCGCACGGGGGCGTACACGCTGCCTTCGGCCAAGGCGTAGCCGCGCTCGGCTTTGCTCACGTCGCAGGGCAGTACGGCCACTTGCTGGGCCAAGGCTTGTGCCAAGTCCAGCAGTGCGCCGGGTTGGCCGCTGAGCAGTTCGAGTTCCAGCTCCAACATGGGCATGTTGTGCTCGCCCGCCACAATGTCGCCTACGTCCAGCGCCACTTCCACCACGCTGCCATCGCTGTGCGTGACGTGCCACGTGCTGCGGCGGCAACGGGTTTCAAAGCAAGGTTGCAGCTGTGCCAGCCACGCGCCGTCGGCATCCAGCGCGTTCCAGGCGGCCAATGCTTGCAGCGCAACGGTGTCGAGGTGGCCGTCCGCCACGGGGGTGTTCCATTCGCCACGTTGGCTGAGTCCACCTTGCGATTGACCGGCGGTCTTGAGGGTTTGCACCCAGCTGTCGCTGGCGGTGGTGTTGGCCTGGGCGCTGCTGCGTCGCACACGCAACGCGGCCCGCTGGCGCTGCAAGTCCAGATCGGGGGTGTCAAAGTAGCGGTTCCACAGCCAGCGCCGCTGCGGCGCTTGTGTGGCCAGCAGCGGGTGCTGTGCCAGCAGGGCCTCAATCTGGTCGGGTTGCGCACCCGGCAACAGCAGCTTGAGTTCGATTTCAGCCGTGGTCGGAGAGGGTGGGGCGTGTTTCGTCATGGCACCAGTGTCGCACAGCCTCCCCCCTTGTGGATGACCTTTCTGAAACAAATGCCGTATCATGGTCGCCGTGAATTCCACCACCAAAACCCTCCAACTGCGCATCAAAGACAAGCACGCGCGCGTGCTGCGTCAGATGGCGCGCGAGGTCAATCAGGTGTGGAATCACATCAACGCAGTATCGGCCAAAGCGATGAGGCCATTCGCTGGCCCGCCCAAGTATTTGTCAGGCTACGACCTGCAAAAGCTCACCGCCGGGTACAGCAAGTGTGAAGGCGTGGCGGTGGGCAGCGGCACGGTGCAACTGGTGTGCGTGGAGTACGCTACGCGACGCAAACAGTTCAAAAAGACGCGGCTCAACTGGCGCGTTTCCAACCCCAAGTCGTCCAAGTATTCGCTGGGCTGGATCCCATTCAAGATCGGGCACGCCAAATACAAAGCAGGCCAAATCCACTTTGCCGGGCATCACTTCAGCCTGTGGGACAGTTACGGCCTGTCCAAGTACGAGCTGCGTTCGGGTTCGTTCAGCGAAGACAGCCGGGGCCGCTGGTACTTCAACGTCGCGGTGGAAGTGCAATGCCAGCCCTCGCAAGGCACGGCAGCGGTTGGCATCGACTTGGGCTTGAAAGAATGCGCCACTCCCAGTACAGGCGACAAGCTGGAAGGGCGCTGGTACCGCAACCATGAGCTGGAACTGGCCAAAGCCCAGCGGGCACGTAAAAAGAAGCGCGTAAAAGCCATTCACGCCAAGATCAAAAACCAGCGCAAAGACGATTTGCACAAATTCAGCACCGAGATGGTGCGAAACAACGCCGCCATCTTCGTGGGCGACATTGCCAGCGCCAAGCTGGTCAAAACCCGTATGGCCAAAAGCACGCTGGATGCGGGCTGGGCCATGCTCAAAACCATGTTGGGACAAAAGAGCCGTCAGGCCGGTGTGGTGTTTGAAGAAGTCAACGAAGCGTACACAACCCAGACTTGCTCGTGCTGCGGGGCCATCCCCGCCAGCAGTCCGAAAGGTAGGGCGGGACTTGGAATAAGGGAATGGACGTGCAGCGAGTGCGGAGCGGTACACGACCGCGACGTGAACGCGGCACGCAACATTCTCGCGGCGGGGCATCGCCGTCTGGTAGCAGGAATCGCCGTCCTTTAGGGCGGCGAGGATGTCAAGCACTTGTGACAACGCCGCGCTGTCACCACCCCTTCGGTGAAAACAGTCCCCCTATGAAGGGGGGCCGTTGCCGTGGTTACAGCACGAAGTCGGTGTTGGCCAGTGTGGTGATGCCGGTCAAGGCGATCGAGAATTCCGCCGCTGCGTCGGCATCGGTGTTGCCGTACAGCACGCCCGCGTTCAGCCTGAGCTGACCAGCCTTGGTGAAGGCCACGTTGGCTCCAATCAGGCCCGTGAAGGCCTGGTTGCCTGCCAAGGCGGTGTTGGCATCGATGGTGGAAAGGTCAATCTTGTCTTGACCGCGCACG
>JBLIZX010000261.1:0-6014 GCA_048860285.1 Macromonas sp.
CTGATAGCCGAAGGGTTGCCGGTGCTAGAGCCGTATTTGCCCGTGTCCATCAAAGTGCGCGAGTCGCACCAAGCCGCCAAGCCCATGATTTACTTTGATCCCCAGCACAAGTTGACGCAGGCGTTGGTGGCGTTGCACGACGGGCTGTGGCGCTGAATCGGTGGATCAACCGCGTTGTAGCGATGTCGCCAAAATGGCTTTGAGCTGATCGCGCAGGACTTGTGCCTCGGCGTGCAGGCGCGCGTGCTCGGCCAACAGTGTGTCGGGGTCGTGGCTCACCTGCTCGCCCACGTGGGGGTTTTTCTGGTCTAGGTTGTAGTTGGAGGCCTTGATCTGGTCAATGCCGACCTTCCAGGCGCGTTCGTTTTCCACGCGGGCGGCAAAGCCGTCGGTTTCGGTGCCCCACCAGGCCTTTTCAGCATCAAATTCTTCAATGCGGATGGGCTTGGTTTTGTTGTAGTTCTTCACGCCCGGCGGATAGGGGTGCTCGTAGTACCAAATGTGCTGGGTGGGCTGGCCTTTGGTGAAGAACAACAGGTTGGTTTTGATGCCGGTGTAGGGTGCAAACACCCCGTTGGGCAACCGCACAATGGTGTGCAAGTTGCATTCGGCCAGCAACTGTTCTTTGATGCGGGTTTTGACACCCTCGCCAAACAAGGTGCCATCGGGCAACACAATGGCCGCGCGCCCGTTGTGCTTGAGGATGTGTTTGATGAGCACCAAAAACAGGTCGGCGGTTTCTTTGGTGCGCACATCTGCCGGAAATCCTTGTTCAATTCCCGGTTCTTCGGTGCCGCCAAATGGCGGATTGGTCAACACCACGTCCACGCGGTCGGTGGCCGAGTAGTCGCGCAAAGGGCGCACCAGCGTGTTGTCGTGCAAGATTTGGCTGGGCACCTCAATGCCGTGCAACATCAAGTTGGTCACGCACAGCATGTGGGGCATCTGCTTTTTTTCCACGCCACGGATGCTGCGTTGCAGCACCGTTTCCTGTTCGGGGTTGTTCACTTGGCGGCGCAAGTGTTCAATGGCGCACACCAAAAAGCCGCCGGTGCCGGTTGCGGGGTCGAGCACCACTTCGCCCAACTGGGGGTTGACCATGTCCACCATAAACTGCGTGACCGCGCGCGGTGTGTAGAACTCGCCCGCATTGCCAGCGGCCTGCAAGTCTTTCAGCAGTTTTTCGTACAAATCGTTGAACAAGTGCCGTTCGCTTTGGCGGTTGAAGTCGATGGTGTTGAGCTTGTTGATGACTTGGCGCAACAGGTGGCCGCTTTTCATGTAGTTGTAAGCGTCCTCAAACACGCTGCGCACCACATAGCCTCGTGGGTTGCGCACCGGGTCGCCCGGCAGGTTTTTGAGGACGGTGAACAGCCCGGTGTTGACGAAGTCCAGCAAGTCGTCGCCCGTCAGTCCCTCGGCATTGGCCGCCCAGTGTCGCCAGCGCATGTTTTCGGGCATGGGGCTGCGGTAGCCGTCGCGCGTCAGCTCCAGTTCTTCCTCCAGCGCGTCAAATACCTTGAGGAACAACAGCCACGTGAGCTGCGAAATGCGCTGCGCGTCACCATCCACCCCCGAATCTTGGCGCATGATGTCTTGGATGGATTTGACGACGGACGAAAGGTTGGACATGGTGGTGTTGGAGTAACAGGGGGGAGATAGGGTCAATTCGGCTGGCGGTCGTAGCCTTGCAAATCGGCATCGACGCTCCAGATCAGCACGCGGCTCATGGGGTATTTGCGGCACAGCTGCGCCCATTCGTGTTGGATGGACAAGTCGCCCATGCCCACTTTGCGGCCCGCGCTGTCGGGGAACTTGAGCAACCACGCCGACAAATCGCTGTGGCCCGGAAAGTTCAGTGGCTTCCAAGGGGCCACATTGTCCAGCGCGTCTTGCACGGCAGCGGTAAAACGCTGTGCCGCTGGCCGACGCAGGCCACCATCGGCCATGTGTGCAATGTGGTTGCCGGTTTCAATGATGGCGGCCATGGGGATGAACAGGTGGTCATCGTTCTCAATGCGGGTCGCAAACATCCTCAAAACATGGTCACGCTGCTGGTTGCGCCCTGCCACATCCAGCACATTGAGCAGGATGGACGTATCGACCAGAACGATGGCGCTCATTGTGGTGCCCCGTGCCCGGTGGCTTGCAGTGCGGCCAGCCAGGCGCGCGCTTTTTCTTTGCGGGCTTGCGGGCCTTGGTGCGTTTTCACGAACCGTTCCAAGGCCCCGGTGGTCATCAAATGGCCCAATGTGTCTTGCACCAACAGTTCTGGCGCATCGGGCAAATTGCCCAAACGCACCAACCGGCTGTCGCCTTGCACCGGGTCGCGGTAACAAAACACCACATCGGGCACGGCGTTGTCGGGCAAGGCATCGAGCATGGCCGGGTTGTGGGTGGAGAGCAAGACCCGCAATTGCCGTCTTTCGGCCACAGCTTGGATGCACTCCAGCAGGTGCCGGGCACGGCTGGGGTGTACGCCGTTGTCGATTTCTTCAATCACCACCATACTGCCCACCGGGGCCGACAGCATGGCCGCTGCAATCGCCAGTACGCGCAGGGTGCCATCCGACAGCAGGGCCGCTTCGTACTCGCGGTGAACGCCACCAAAACTTTCCACCAGTTGCACCATCACATCGTGGCGCGGCCCTTGCAGAAACGACAGGCCCTGAATGTCTTGCTCTGGCAGGCTTTGAATGAACGCCAAAATCGCTTGGTGGCCCGCTGCCGTGTCTGATGCCGCACCGTTGCCATGCCACAACCGGAACAACACGCTGGACAGGTTGGCACCATCGCCCCCCAGCCGCTTGTCGGCCAAAAAGCTGAAGTCCCGCATCTTGGCCGGTACCGGATCCAGAAACAGGACGTTGGACAACACCTCCTGGTAATGCCTGCACACCTTGGGAATGTGTTGCTGGGCCTGCTTGTGTTTGGCGTGGAAGCTGGCGGGGCTGTCCAACTGGGCAAATACCGCCATTTGGTCGCTGACGGGAATTTGCGGTTTGTTGCCCCCCCTGTCGTAGTTGTTGTAAGCCACCACAGCGTCGGTGCTGTTGCCCGTGGCGGGTTGGCTCATTTGGTACAGTGCCACGCCAGTGCCCGTCACCATGCGCTCGGCCACTATGTGCAGTTCGTCGGCGCGCCATTCCAGTTCCAGGGTCAACGTGTTGTCGTCTGAGTCGGTGTGCATGGCGCAACCCAGCAAAAACCGGCTTGCACCCCGGTTGAACAAATCGGGCACACGGCCCCGCACCACCTTGTCGGCCTGGTTCACCGCGTATTGAATCGCGCTCAACTTGTTGCCCTGTGCCAGCCACGACAACAGGCGCAATCCCTCCAGCGCGTTGCTTTTGCCAGCGGCGTTGGCACCAATCAGCACAGTGAGCGAGCCCAGCGGCAAAACGGCATCGCGCTGAAAACTCTTGAAGTTTTGCAGATGAAACGAGGTAAGCATGATGCGGTGTCCTGTCTGTGCGTTCGTGGTGCGTCAATGGCCCGCCGTTGGGGCGTACAACTCCCGCTCCAGTGTTTGAACGGCGTGCAGAAATTGTGGTCGTCCGCCAAAACTCCTGACCAACTCCACCGGGCTGCCCAGGGTGTTGAAGGGCTGCACCTTGAGCACCTCGGTGTTTTCCAGTGTGGCAATGCCTTCATCGGCGTATTTGTCGAGCAGCGCGTCCAGCACCTTGCGTGCCATGGGGCCATAGCTGGCAAATGCGTTGCGCTGCTTGACGCGCTGTGCGCGTTCGCGCCGCGTCAGAGCGGGCCGATCATAGGCCACGTGCAGCAGCAAATCGAAGGGGTCAAGCTCCTTGAGTCCCGCCGCTGCGGCCTCCTCGGTCAAGGCTTGCAGCAGCAGGCCGTGGCCTTCCAGCTCTTGCAGCAGCGCGGTTTTGCGTTCTGCGCCATTCCAAGCTTGCAAAAAACCGTCCAGCGAGTCGTACTTTTTGTGCAGGTGGATGCGGGTGTAGTCGCGCAGGCTTTCGGTAATAAGCTGGCCTTGGGCGTTGAGGTACTGCACCCGCTCGCGGGCCACGGTGACGTTGACTTGGTGGCCGATCACGTATTTGGTGGTGCCCCCTTCCTGCGCCGATAGGCCGCTGAACGGCCCCAGCGGCGGTAACGCATCGGCGCTGGCCGGGGGCGTACCGGGCGGCAGTGTGCCATCGGTGCCGGTGCCGTTGGGCGGTTCGGGTTCTGGCGGCTGCATGGGCTCGCCGGGCTGGGGTTCGTAAATTTGCACCGGCTCGCCGTCAAACGCTTGGTCGGCAAACAGTTCGGTGGCGCGCTTAAAGTCGAGGATGGTGAACCACGTCTTGCCCAAATCCTCGCGCAAACGGGTGCCCCGGCCAATGATTTGCTTGAACAGTGTCATCGACTTGATGTTTTGGTCCAGCACCACCAGTTTGCAGGTTTGCGCGTCCACCCCGGTGCTCATCAGCTTGGAGGTGGTGGCAATCACAGGCAAAGGCTTGTCGGGGTCGATGAAGTTGTCCAACTGCGCTTTGCCTTCCGCGTTGTCGCCGGTAATTTGCACCACATAGCGGGGTTGGGTGGCGCAGATGTCGGCGTTGGCGTTGCTCAGGGCCTGGCGCATGCGGGCGGCGTGGTCAACGTCCTCGCAAAACACAATCGTCTTGGCGTAGCGGTCGGTGGCTTTGAGGTATTCGGTGATCTTGGCGGCCACCACCTCGTCGCGCTTTTCCAGCACCAGTTTGCGGTTCATGTCGGTGCCGGTGTAAACGCGGTCTTCTATGGTCTGGCCGTGCTTGTCGGTCATGCCCGCCGTGGGCCGCCAGCCAAAAGTGTCTTTGTCCAAGTCCACACGCACCACTTTGTAGGGAGCCAAAAAACCGTCCTCAATGCCTTGGCGCAGGCTGTACGTGTACAGGGGCGGGCCAAAGTAGTCGGAGTTCGACACGTCCGCCGTCTCTTTGGGCGTGGCGGTCAGGCCAATTTGGGTGGCGCTGCCAAAGTAGGTGAGGATGTCGCGCCACGCGGAATCGTCGGCGGCGCTGCCCCGGTGGCATTCGTCCACCACCACCAAGTCAAAAAAGTCGGGGCTGAACTGCTTGTAAATGTTGCGCGCTTCGTCGGTGCCCGTCACGGCCTGGTACAGCGACAGGTAAATCTCGTAGCTCTTGTCCACCAGCTTGGTGGCTTTTTGCACCGCCAGCGGCAGCTGCTCCACCTCCATCTGGCCTTGGGCGTTGATGCGCTCCACGCCCTTGGCGTTGGGGCTGAGTTTGGCCATTGCGCCCTTGAAGGGCCGAAAGTCGTTGACCATCGTCTGGTCGATCAGAATGTTGCGGTCGGCCAAAAACAGGATGCGCCCCTTGGCCTTGCTCTTCCACAACCGCCAGATGATTTGGAACGCGGTGTACGTTTTGCCCGTGCCGGTGGCCATGACCAGCAACACGCGGTTCTGGCCGTTGGCAATGGCCTCCACCGTGCGGTTGATGGCGTTGAGCTGGTAGTAGCGCGGTGTTTTGCTGGGGGCGTAGTCGGTGGCGGCCACCTGCTGCACGTGGGCGGCCCAGCCCTTCCAGGCACAGTAGCGCGCCCACAAATCGGCGGGCGACGGAAACTCGTCCAGCCCCATGGTGCGCTCCAGCACACCGTCGGCCAGCGTGGCATCGCGGAACACAAAGCCCTGCCCGTTGCTGGCAAAGCAAAAGGGCACGCCCAACAGCTCGGCGTAGGCAATGGCCTGCTGCATGCCAGCTTGCAGGCTGTGGCGGGCGCGTTTGGCCTCCACCACCGCCAGTGGCATGTTGGGCTTGTGGCACAGCACATAATCGGCCCGCAGCACGGTGGCGGGGTTGCGCTGTGCGTGCTGGCCATGCACCACCACGCGCCCGGCGCGCAGCGGAAACTGGGCGTAAATCTGGTCGATGCTGTGCCAACCCGCTGCCACCAGAGCGGGGCGGATGTATTTGTCGCTCAAGTCGCTTTCAGACAGCGACAGCAAGTGGGCGGGGTGGGGGGGTGTAGCGTCCATGTGCGGCACTGGG
>JBLIZX010000262.1:0-12807 GCA_048860285.1 Macromonas sp.
TGACTTCAATTTCGACGACGACAACCTGAACCCCGCCCCAGCGGCAGCCCCAACCTCCAACGTGGACGACCCGTTCAATCTGGGGCTGGACGACACACCACCGCCCGCCCCCACCACCGCCCCTGCCAGCACTGCCGTGGCAGGCGACATGGATTTCGACTTCGATCTGGACGACGAGCCGCCACCCGCAGCCACCACCTCGCCCAACGACATCGGTCTCAACTTTGACACCGAACCGGCCACGCCCGCCCCCACCGAGCCGGTGCCCGAGGCCAACTTCGACGAGCTGCCCGATTTGGAAGACTTGGAAAACGCCCCGGCGGGCCCCAATCCGCTGGAAACCAAGCTGTCGCTGGCACAGGAATTTGAAGCCATCGGCGACGAAGAAGGTGCCCGCTCGCTGGCCGAAGAAGTGGTCAAAGAAGCCACCGGTGATTTGCAAGCACGCGCACAGGCCTTCTTGGCCCGGCTGGTGTGAGAATCGCGCTCGGTATCAGTTATCTGGGCAGCGCCTACCACGGCTGGCAAAGTCAGCCCAGCGGCCAGACGGTGCAAGACCGGCTGGAACGCGCGCTGGCCCAGTTTGCCGATGTGGATGCCCTCCACACCCTGTGCGCAGGCCGCACCGATGCAGGCGTGCATGGCCTGGGGCAGGTGGTGCATTTCGACACCGACATCACACGCGCGATGAACTCGTGGGTGCGCGGCACCAACCGCTACTTGCCACTGGACGTGGCGGTGCAGTGGGCACACGAAGTGCCGACAGAATTCCATGCCCGCGCCAGCGCCACCGCACGGCGTTACAGCTACATCGTGCTCGAATCGCCCGTGCGGCCCAGTCTGGAAGCGGGCCGGGTTGGCTGGGTGTTTCGTCCCTTGGACTTGGCCGCGATGGAAGCCGCCGCACAGCACCTGTTGGGCGAGCACGACTTTAGCTCGTTCCGCGCCGCACAGTGCCAAGCCTTGAGCCCCGTCAAGCACATGCGCCGTATCGACATCCGCCGCCACGGCGCGTACTGGCGCTTCGATTTTGAGGCCAACGCTTTTTTGCACCACATGATCCGCAACCTGATGGGTTGTCTGGTCGCAGTGGGCCAAGGTTTGCGTCCCCCCACTTGGATGGCCGATGTGCTGGCGGCCCGCAGCCGCGATGCCGCTGCCCCCACCTTTGCGCCAGACGGACTCTATTTTGTGGGCCCGGTGTACGATGCCGGCTGGGGCTTGCCCGATGCAGTGCCCGGCTTGGACTGGCTACCTGCCTGAATTCCAGCGCCGTTGCGGCCACACCTTTCGCTGCTGCCAGCCTCTCCTTTGGTTTACACCTTCTTCTTTCTGCCTTATGCACCACCGCACCCGCATCAAAATCTGTGGCCTGACGCGCGAGGCCGACGTACAAGCGGCGGTGCAAGCGGGGGCCGATGCCATCGGTTTTGTGTTGTACCCCCCCAGCCCGCGTGCGGTCACACCTGCACGGGCAGCGGAACTGGCGCAACTGCTGCCACCCTTCGTCACTCCGGTGCTGTTGTTCGTCAACGCCAGTGATGCCGACATCCAGGCTGGCCTGCAAGCCGTGCCCAACGCACTGCTGCAATTCCACGGCGACGAAACGCCCGCCGACTGCCAGCGCCACCAGCGCCCCCACCTGCGCGCCGCACGGGTGCCGCTGGGCGAGGCCGCACGCGGCTTTGACCTCCTACAATACGCCACCCAACACGCGGCCGCGCAGGCCATCTTGCTCGATGCACAGGTTCAGGGCTATGGCGGTGGTGGGCACGCCTTTGATTGGGGTGCGTTCGACTGGTCGGCACCGCAACTCAAGGCGAGTACCCGGCTCGTACTCTCGGGTGGCCTGACCGCCGACAACGTGGGCGCTGGCATTCGGCTGGTGCGCCCGTGGGCGGTGGATGTGAGCTCTGGCGTGGAAAGCGCCAAAGGCATCAAAGACCCCGAACGCATCGCCCGTTTTGTGGCCGCCGTGCGCCAGGCCGATGCCACCCTGATCCAACCCGATTGCCAGAAAAGTGGAACACCCCATGTTTGATTACCACCAACCCGACACCCGTGGCCACTTTGGCCCCTACGGCGGCAGCTTCATCAGCGAAACGCTGACCCACGCCATCCAAGAACTCAAGGACGCTTACGCCAAGTACCAGCACGACCCGGCGTTTTTGGCCGAGTTCAAGTACGAGCTCAAGCACTTTGTGGGCCGCCCCAGCCCCATTTACCACGCTGCACGCACCAGCCGCGAGATGGGCGGCGCACAGATTTTTTTGAAGCGCGAAGACCTCAACCACACCGGCGCGCACAAGATCAACAACGTGATCGGCCAAGCGATGCTGGCCAAGCGCATGGGCAAGCCGCGCATCATTGCCGAAACCGGTGCGGGCCAGCACGGCGTGGCCACCGCCACCATCTGCGCCCGTTATGGGCTGGAATGCGTGGTCTACATGGGCGCTGAAGACGTGAAACGCCAAAGCCCCAACGTGTACCGCATGAAACTGCTGGGCGCAACCGTGGTGCCGGTCGAATCCGGCAGCAAGACGCTCAAAGACGCGCTCAACGAGGCCATGCGCGACTGGGTCACCAACGTCGAGAACACCTTCTACATCATCGGCACCGTGGCTGGGCCACACCCCTACCCCATGATGGTGCGCGACTTCCAAAGCGTGATTGGCGAGGAGTGCCTCAAGCAAATGCCCGAGATGCTCGAAGACCTGCGCCTGCCCGGCAACGGCACCGAACTGCAACCCGATGCGGTGGTAGCCTGCGTGGGTGGGGGCAGCAACGCCATGGGCATTTTCTACCCCTACATCGCGCACGATGCCACGCGCCTGATTGGCGTGGAAGCCGCCGGTGAAGGGCTGGACAGCGGCAAGCACTCGGCCTCGCTGCAACTGGGCCAGCCCGGTGTGCTGCACGGCAACCGCACCTACATTTTGCAAGACGACAACGGCCAAATCACCGAAACCCACAGCGTCAGCGCCGGGCTGGATTACCCCGGTGTCGGCCCGGAACACGCCTACCTCAAGGACATTGGCCGCGCCGAATACGTCGGCATCACCGACACCGAGGCGCTGGAAGCGTTCCACTACCTGTGCCGCACCGAAGGCATCATCCCGGCGCTGGAATCGAGCCATGCGCTGGCCTACGCCATGAAGCTGGCCAAGACCATGCGCCCCGACCAAACCATCCTGGTCAACCTGTCGGGCCGGGGCGACAAGGACATTGGCACCGTGGCCGACCTGTCGCAAGCCGACTTTTATTGCCGCCCGAGCTGCCGAGGCCAGTCCGTCAAGGGCGGTACCGAACAACCCATCACCCTGATCCAACCCTGAAAGCGCCCCGCCATGAGCCGCATTGAACCCACGTTGCAAGCGTTGCAGGCCCAGGGCCGCAAGGCGCTGATTCCCTACGTGACCGCCGGTTTTCCGTTTGCCGACATCACGCCTGAGCTGATGGACGCGATGGTGGCCGCTGGTGCCGACATCATCGAACTGGGCGTACCGTTTTCCGACCCAATGGCCGACGGCCCGGTGATCCAGAAGGCGGGCGAAAAGGCCCTGACCTTTGGTGTTGGCATGGCGCAGGTGCTGGACATGGTGCGCACCTTCCGCCAGACCAACGCCACCACCCCCGTGGTGCTGATGGGCTACGCCAACCCGGTGGAACGCTACGAACTCAAGCATGGCCCGCACAGCTTTGCCCGCGATGCAGCCACTGCCGGCGTGGATGGCGTGTTGATTGTGGACTACCCGCCCGAGGAGTGCGAAGCGTTTGCCGCCAACCTCAAGGCGCACGGGCTGGACTTGATCTTCTTGCTGGCCCCCACCAGCAGCGACGAACGCATGGCGCAGGTCGGGCGCATCGCCAGCGGCTACGTGTACTACGTCTCGCTCAAGGGCGTGACGGGCGCAGGCCACTTGGACACCGCAGCGGTCGAGGCCATGCTGCCGCGCATCCGCCAACACGTGCAAACCCCTGTTGGCGTGGGCTTTGGCATCCGCGACGCAGCCACCGCCTGCGCAGTGGGCCGCAGTGCCGATGCGGTGGTGATCGGCACCAAAATCATCCAGTTGATTGAGAACGCACCGCGTGAACAAGTGGCGGCGGTGGCGGGCGAGTTCCTGCACGGCATCCGTCAGGCGCTGGACGCTCTGCGCGCATAATCGCGCCTTCCCGAATTCAAGGCAAGGAAACACAGCATGTCGTGGTTGGAAAAACTGCTGCCCCCCAAAATCTCGCCCTCGGATCCCAGTGCCCGCCGCACCATCCCGGAAGGGTTGTGGATCAAGTGCCCGAGTTGCGACGCGGTGCTGTACAAAACCGATCTGGAAAACAACCAGAACGTGTGCCCGCATTGCGCCCACCACCACCGCATAGGCGCGCGCGCACGCCTGAACGTGTTTCTGGACGCTGAAGGCCGCGTGGAAATCGGGCAGGAAGTGCAGCCGCTCGATGCACTCAAGTTCAAGGACAGCCGCAAATACCCCGAACGCCTGAAAGAAGCGCACGAAACCACCCACGAAACCGATGCCCTGGTGGTCGTGGCGGGCAGCGTCCACAGCGTACCGCTGGTGGTGGCGTGCTTCGAGTTTGACTTCATGGGCGGCTCGATGGGCAGCGTGGTGGGCGAACGCTTTGTGCGCGGGGTGGAACACGCCATCGCACACAACCTGCCGTTCCTGTGCTTCACCGCCACGGGTGGCGCACGCATGCAGGAAGGCCTGCCGAGTCTGATGCAGATGGCCAAAACCAACGCGGCCCTCACGCGCCTGGCCAAGAAAGGCTTGCCCTACATCAGCGTGCTGACCGACCCCACCATGGGCGGTGTATCGGCTGGGTTTGCCTTTGTGGGCGATGTGGTGATTGCAGAACCCAAAGCCTTGATCGGCTTTGCCGGGCCACGCGTGATTGAAAACACCGTGCGCGTCAGGCTGCCCGAAGGCTTCCAGCGCGCCGAATTCCTGCAAACCAAGGGCGCGGTCGATTTCATCTGCGACCGGCGCGAATTGCGCCACACCGTGGCCAATGTGCTGGCCATGCTGCAACGCCAAAGCGCCGACGTGGTGGCATAAAACGCCCCACGCACCGCGCCGTCAGGGCAGCAGGCCCAGCGCGTGCATGTAACGCGGCTCGCACATCAGCTCGTCCCACGGCTGGGCGGGCGCGGTGGGCAGCAAGGCCAGGCGACGTTGTTCGCTGGCGGCGTTGGGCTGCCATTGGTGCTTGAGCAAGGCTTCGGTCATGCCGTCGAGCCAAGCGTCCAGCGGGGCACCGTCGTCCACCAGCGACTGGTTGCACAGCAGCACCATGTCGCAACCCGCTTGCAGCGCAGATACAGCGGCCTCGGTCGGGCTGACGGTACGGCCCTCGATTTGGCGTGCCCCGGCCATGCTCAGGTCGTCGCTGAACACCGCGCCTTGGAACCCCAGCTCGCGGCGCAGGATGTCTTGCAACCAGCGCGCTGAAAAGCCCGCCGGGCGGCTGTCCACCTGCGGGTAGACGACGTGTGCGGGCATCACGCTGCTCAGGCTGGCACTCAACCAGCCGTACGGGGCCGCGTCATCGGCCAATATGGTGGCCAGCGGGCGTTCGTCCACCGGCACATCGACGTGCGAATCGGCCACCGCGTAGCCGTGCCCCGGAAAGTGCTTGCCGCAGTTGGCCATGCCCGCTTGGCGCAAACCGTGCAGCAGGGCTTGTGCCAACAACGTGACCATGCGGGCATCGCGGGCAAAGGCACGGTCGCCGATCACACCGCTGCCGCCGTGATCCAAGTCCAGCACGGGGGTAAAGCTGAAATCCACCCCGCAAGCGCGCAACTCGGCCCCCAACACGTAACCGGTGGCGGTGGCGGCGTTGCAGGCGCGCAACGCGGCCGCGCCGGTGTCGGCCCCTTCGCCCGTGAGCCACAGCTCACCCAAGGCGCGCATGGGCGGCAGGTGGGTGAAGCCGTCGGTCTTGAAGCGTTGCACGCGCCCGCCTTCGTGATCCACACAGATCAGCGCATCGGGCCGCAGTTTTTTGATCTTGCGGCACAGTTTGGTCAGTTGCTGGCGGTCGCTCCAGTTGCGACCAAACAAAATCACGCCGCCCACCAGTGGGTGGCGCAGGCGTTGTTTGTCTGTCTTGGTCAGGGTGGTACCGGCAATGTCGATGATGAGGGGCGCGTGTGGGATCATGCGCAAAGTGTGCCACAGCGTATTGCCCTGTAGCCCGCACGGCGTTGCGGCTATTCTGGCGGGAGTATGCTTGCGGCCATGAATACGCCCGCCTCTTTGCCCTCGACCATCCCAGACACTTGGGCCACCCGCCTGAACCGCTGGCTGCTGCCCGCGTGGTGCAAAGCCGTGTTGTGGTGGCTGTGCGCGCTGCCTGCGTTGCACTGGGGTTGGCTCTATCAGCAAGGCACATTGGAAGTGGCCGCGCTGGTACGCGACAGCGGCCTGTGGGCCACACATCTTTTGCTGGCCACCTTGAGCATCACACCGTTGCGGCACGGGGCTGGGTTGCACAGCCTGTTGCGCTGGCGGCGCAGCTTGGGGCTGGCAGCGTTTGCGTACGCGCTGTTGCACCTGCTGGCGTATGCGGGGCTGGATAGGTTCTGGCTGTGGAGCGAAATCCGGCACGATTTTGCCACCAGCCCCATGCCTGCGCTGGGGTTGGCCGCTGGGGTGCTGATGCTGCCGCTGGCCTTGACGGCCTCCAACTGGGCTGTGCGGTGGCTGCAAGGCCCACTGTGGAACAAGCTGCACCAACTGGTTTATGCGGTGGCCTTGCTGGCCGTGCTGCATGAAGTCTGGGCAAGCTGGGCGGCCCAACGCTACGGTTGGATGCTGCTGCACGCCGCCTGGCTGGCCGTCGTGCTGGGCTGGCGTTTGCACGCCAAAGCGCACATCCCACCACCGCCAGCCACTGGGCTGTGGCAAGGCCAAGGTGTGGCGGACAACTGGTGCAGCAGCGCCAGCGGCAAATCACGCAACAGCGGCTGCGGTTGCCACTGATTCAGGCGGCGGGCAGGCTGTAGCCCTGCAAACGCTGGCGGAAGGTGTCGGGGATGGGCGTGGCACGTTTGGTGGCGGGATCGATAAACACCATGCCCAGCTTGCCACGGGCCACCTCGCGGGCGGTAGTGGCCTCGCTCAGGCGGAACACCAAATCAAAACCGTAGCGGCTGGCATCGTCGGGCAACAACTCGATGCGCAGGGTTTCGCCGTAGAAGGCTTCACTCACGTACTGCACCACCACATCGCCCACGGCAACGGTCATGCCGTCCAGATCGAGTTCATTGGCGTAGCCCAAGGCACGAAAGAAACGCACCCGCCCCTCCGACACCAGACCCAACAAACGGGCGTTGTCCAAGTGGTGGCCGTGGTTGATGTGGCCGATGTACACCTGCACTTCGGTCGAAAACGTGAAGCGTTGCGGCAGTTGAAACTGGATGCGGGCCATGCCGGGTCACTCCTGTGCGGGCAGCGCCAGCTCGGCGAGCCGCAATGCACCCTCAAAACTGCGCGCCCCAGCAATAAAGCATTTAAGATGGCAGAACACGCTGTCGGGCACGCCCGTCACGGCGGCCAGTTCCTGCTCGCGCAACCCGGCCCAAGCTTGCGGCAAATCCATGCGGGCCTGGAAGGAACCGGCCTCCACCGGCACGGTCTTGAGCTGGTACTGCTGACCGTCGGAATCGGGGTACAGCACCAGCAGCACCTCCGGCATTTCCTCCACCACCACGCGCGTCCAAGGCATGCCGCCTTGGCTCAGGTGCAGCACCCGCCCACCCAGCAAACGCGGGGCTTGGCGCACAATCTCCACCGCACGCAGTTGCGCGATCTTCTTGACGATGGCTTGGTCCAAAAACGCGCGCACGATGGCAATGGCGTGGCGAAAACGCTCCTCCTGCAACCGGGCCTTGGCCACCGTGTCCAGCCCTTGTTCCTCGATCCAACTGGTGTTGAGCTGGGCCACCAGCGCCGACAGGCCAAAAATGCCCGCCGCCACTTCGTGCTGGCCGGTATCCACCATGTCGAGGTACTGCACCAGCGAGTGGTCGATGGCCTCCACCACCTCCTGCACCGCCGCAGCGTTCAATTCGAACCCACGCGCTTGCGCCACCGCTTGCACATAGGCGGCACCGTGGGCCGTCCAGACCAAGCCCGCGCTGGCGTAACCCACCGCTGGTTGTTCCACACCATTGACGGTACGGGCTGGGCGCTCCCCGTCAAAACCACGCTGGTGGTGGTCAAAACGGCCACGCGCCACGTCCCATTCCCCGCCCACGTCCACGGCAAAGTCGGCTTGGGCAATGGTGGGTTCGTGGCGGGTGCGGGTCAGCGTGTGTTCAGGAAACACACCCATCAGCACACCCACGCCAAACACGTCGTCGGCGTGGAAACTGCCGCTGTGGGTCGCAATGGTGGTCGGTCGGGTCATGGCCATACAGAAAAAAGGATAAAAAACGCCAGCCACACGGCTGACGGGGTGGTGAACAGGTTCAGGAACGGGCGGGCAAAGGTGGCGCGCGGTACACCAGCACTTTGAGCGCGCGCTCGGGCGACACATCCGCAAACACCGGCGGATTGGGCAGGCGCTCGACGAACGTCAACTCAGGGGCCAGTGTCTGCATCTGGTCTTGCAAGAAAGCGGTGTCCAGTTCGGGCGCATTGAGGCACAGCACGGCATGGCCGTCCGGTGCCAGCAAATCGGGCAGACGGCGCATCAGACGCGCGTAGTCCTTGGTCGCCACAAAGCTGCCTTTTTGGTAGCTGGGCGGGTCCACGACGATAAGATCGTACGGCCCGATGCGGCTGATTTTGCCCCAAGTGCTGAAGATGTCGTGCGCCATAAAGCTGGCCCCCTGCGCCAAGCCATTAAGGGCGTGGTTCTGCTGGCCGGTGGCCAAGGCGGGCTGGCTCATGTCCACGTTCAACACCTGCCGTGCCCCGGCGTGCAGCGCCACCACCGAAAACGCGCAGGTGTAGGCAAACAGGTTGAGCACTTTGCCCACGCGGTGGCTGGCCACGTGCTCATGCACCCATTGCCGCCCACACGCCATGTCCAAGAACAAACCGTGGTTCTGGCCCTTGAGCACATGCACCCGAAAGCGCAGCCCCGCTTCGGTGACGACGTGCGGGTCGGGCACGCTGCCCGCCATCAACCGGGTCTCGGGCGTGCCGGGGTGGCGGCACTGGAACACCCAATTCAACGCTGCGCCCGGGGCCAGCGTCTGCCAGCGTTGTGCCAACGCGGCCTGTACGGTGGTCAACTCTTCCTCGGTGGCAGGGCCAAAGCTGGTCAGCACCCACACCGGGGCAAAAAAATCCAGCGTCCAGCGTTCGCAACCCAGGTACACACCGCCCCGCCCATGAAAGATGCGTTGCGCATCGGCCTGCGCGGGATCGAACGACGCACCGGCAATGGCATCCAAAAGAGCTTGCATAGGTTGGTTAAACATCCTAAAAAACGGAAAAAAGAACAGCAGTGACCGATCCGCACCGGCTCAAGCACGGCGCACCCGCCAGCCCACCATGGCCACCGCAGCGGCCAACGCCTGCACGGCCATCATCGCACACACAGCACCTCGCCAATGCCAGCTCTCGTACGCCAACCCCGCCGCCAACGCGCCCACAGCACCGCCAGCGTAATAGCACATGTTGTACAGCCCGGTGGCCAATGAACGGCCTTCGTTCACATTCTGTGCCACAAAACCGATGGCACACGTCTGGCACACGAACACGCCGCAAGAACACAGCGCCAACCCCAGCATCACCACCCACACAGCGGGGGCGAGCGTCAACCACAAACCGCCGGAGGACAGCGCCAGCGCACACAGCAACAAACGCAGCAAACCGACACGCTGGATCCAGCGCCCAGCCAGTGGCGTGACCACCACCCCCAACAAATACACGCTGAACACATTGGCCAGATCCGCTGCCGACAGTGCAAACGGTGGTTCCGCCAAATACAGGTTGACGTACGTGAACGTGCCCACCAGCGAGAACAACACACAAAACCCCACCGCCCAAGCCGCCCACAGTGTGCGGTTGCGCACATGCCCACGCAGCACCGCCCACGCGGCAGCACGGTTGCGGCTGGCCACAAAATGGCGAGAAGGTGGCAAACGCCACGCCACCCACAACGCGCCGACCAGCGTCAGGCCCGCCAACAACCAAAAAGCACCGGGCCAGCCCCACCATTCGGCGGCATGTCCGGCCAAAAAACGTCCAGAAAATCCGCCCATGACGCTGCCCGCCACGTAGGTACTGATCATGCGCGCCACCCCGCCGGACGGCTGGAACTCCTCGGCCACATACGCCATCAGCACCACGACAATGCCGGGCACCGCCAGCCCTTGCAAAAAACGCAATGCCACCACGGCATGCAGGCTGTGCGCCAGCGGAATCAGCGCCGTGGGCACCACCATCGCCAGCATGGAACCGACCATGAGGCCCTTGCGCCCCCAAGCGTCTGACACCATACCCATCACCGGAGACAACAGCGCCACCGCCAAAATGGTGGCCCCCACCGTCAAGCCCGCTTGCACGGGCGTGGCAGCAAAGTCGGCCACCAGCAACGGCAACACCGATTGCATCGCATACACGTTCATGAACGCCACAAACCCCATCAGCCACACCGTAGGGCGTGAAGCCAGTGCGCGACCTGGCGTGGGTGTGGTGGGTGTGATAACGGTCATGCACAACAGGGCTAGAAAAACAGCGCGCATCGTACCCGAGAAGCTCAGACAACACCCACCCCACCCCAGGCGGGATAATCCACCCCATGCAACCCGTCCTGACCCTCGATTTTGTTTCCGACATCTCCTGCCCGTGGTGCGCCATCGGGCTGTCCACGCTGCTGACGGCGCTGGAGCGTCTGCCGCCCCAGTTGGCGGTGGCGCTGCAATGCCAACCGTTCGAGCTGGTGCCCGATGCCCCGCCCGGCGGGCAAGACTTGGGCGAACTGCTGGCCCAACGGTACGGTTCCACCCCAGAACAACAAGCCAAGGCCTACGCCATGCTGCGCCAACGCGGGGCCGAAGTGGGTTTTGAGTTCCACCCCGACCCACGCCCCAAGGTGTACAACACGCTCAACGCCCACCGCTTGTTGCACTGGGCCGGACTGGAACACCCAGAACGCCAGTTGGCCCTCAAGCTGGCACTGCTGCAAGCCTGCCACCGCGACCAATTGCCACTGGATGCCGACGACGTGCTGCTGGCCGCCGTGGACAGCGCTGGATTGGACCGCGAACGTGCCATCGACATTCTGGCCTCCGACACCTTTGCCCACGAAGTGCGGCAAGAGGAAGCCCTGTACCAGCAAGCGGGCGTGCGCTCCGTGCCCACGCTGGTGGTGAACCAGCGTTTCGTCATCGCTGGCAGCCAACCGCCGGAAGTGCTGGAACAGGCCCTGCGCCAGATCGCCAGCGAAGCCACACCCCCAGCCAACACGGTGCATTGAGGACGGGTGGTGAACAGCAACTGGGCGCAGTACGCTTGGGTACCGATCACCCTGTTTGCGGCACTGGCCCAAACCGGGCGCAACGCAGCACAACGTTCGCTGGTGGCACAGGCCGGTACGATGGGGGCCACACTGGCGCGGTTTTTGTACGGTCTGCCCTTGGCTGGGCTGTGGGTGTTGGCCTTGTACCTGGTGCCCGACACAGGAGCGGTGGGCTGGCCCGCGTTCGGTGGTCGCTACGTTGGCTGGTTGCTGCTGGGCGCAGCGGGCCAATTGTTTGCCACCGCCTGCCTGCTGGCGGCCATGAAGCAACGCAACTTTGTGATTGGGGTGGCGTTTTCCAAAACGGACGCATTGCAAGTGGCGCTGTTTTCCACCGTGCTGCTGCACGAGTGGCCCAGCGTGCCCGTGTTGCTGGCCATGTTGGTGGCCACAGCGGGCGTGCTGCTGTTGTCGCCACGCGGCAAAGGGGGCACCATTGCCACCGATGGCCCCACACCGTGGGCAGGCTGGGCCGTGGTGTACGGCTTGGCCTCTGGGGCGGGTTTTGCATTGTGTGCGGTGGGTTTTCGAGGTGCAGCACTGGCGTTGCCCGATGTGTCACCGTGGGTGTGCGCGGCGTGGAGTGTGCTGCTGGCACAGGCCATACAGTCGGTGGCGCTGGGTGCGTGGCTGCTGTGGCGCGATGCGTCAGCGTTGCGCTCGCTGGTCACGCAATGGCGCGTGTCGATGACCGCCGGCGGCGCTGGCGCGCTGGCCTCCATCGCGTGGTTTACCGCTTTTGCCATGACCTCCGCCGTGCATGTGCGCACACTGGGCATGGTGGAGGTGGTGTTCAGCTACGCGGTATCGCACTTTGTGCTGCACGAACACACCAGTTGGCCACAGCGTGTTGGCCTACCATTGATTCTGGCGGGGGTACTGGGGCTGGTGCTGGCCTGCATCACTGCGCCAGCAAACGCAACAGCTCATCGGTGGTGGTGGGGCGCACCACGCGCGCCACTTCTTGCCCGTCGCGCAACCACACCAGCGTCGGCCACAACTTGACCTTGAAGCTGCGCCCCAGCGGGCGGCCTGGGCCGTCTTCGACCCGCACGCAACGCACACCGGGGTGTTGTGCCAATGCCTGCGTCAGTGGCGCAGCGGCGGCTTGGCAATGTCCGCACCAATCGGTGCCAAACACCAGCAGCGCGGTGCCTGGCCATTGCTCCACGTCGGCGCGGGTCAGGTCGGTGTGGCCGAAGGCGGTATCTTGGATGTGTTGCATGGTTCAAACTCCTTTCGCTCCACCACCACAAAGCCGGTGGCAAAGTCGGTTTCATCGCTGACGCTGACGTGGGCGCTCAAACC